>NZ_JAUBOX010000170.1:0-4276 GCF_036700445.1 Microcoleus sp. T3_B1 | reverse complement strand
CTTTGACTGACCAGTTGGGGACGGTTAAGGATTTTGTGGATAATAGTGGGAGTGTGGCGAATCATGTGAGGTATGATGCGTTTGGTGGGGTGGTTAGTCAGTCGAATTCTGCTGCTGGAAGTCGGTATGGGTTTACGGGGCGGGAGTTGGATTCTGAGACTGGGTTGTATTATTATCGGGCGCGGTATTATAATTCGGAGATAGGACGGTTTATTGGGGAGGATTCTGTTGGGTTTGCAAGCAAAGACACAAATCTGTATGCCTATGTTACCAATAACCCAATAGAGGCTATCGATCCTTTTGGACTAACGAAACGTGGAAAAGTGGACAGCCAACTGCGTCTTATTAATTACTTTGATGGCGATAATAATTCGCCAGAGTTCACAAATACCATAGAGTCTATCTCTAATGACGCAAGCAATTTTATACTCTCTGATTTGACCATAGCTAGAATCAGTCCTACTGATGACGAAGCTCCAGGAGGAACGCTACCAAACAAAAATAAAATCAAGAGTATTCAACCTATAGGTGATGATAGAGGTCATATTGTTGCTAATAAGGAATTGGGAGGCAGCAACAGAGATATTAATAACTTTTTTCCCCAAAATAGTTCAATTAACCAAGGAAGAAGTGGCACATGGCGCGCCTTTGAAAGCAATCTAGGTAGAGAGATAGTTAAGAAAAATAACGATCCTAATTGTCCTCGTGTAAATTTGATTCTAACTATAAATCTTGTGTACCTAGGAAGAACAATAGAATATCCTCTCAGACCGAGTAGTTATGTTGCCTTAGGAGTTTTCACTGACGGTACCATATATGGACCAAGTTTTTTCCCTAATCCTTTATGATGAAACAAAAGTGGCAAGCCTTACTGAACTATTTAGAATTTATTGAAGACCCTTATTGTGGAGAAGTTTGGGATGAACAACAAATTATAAACTTTGAACTTCAGAATAACGTTGTTTTACCTGCTGACTATAAAGATTTTTGCCAAGTATTTGGAGGTGGGATGTTTGGGGATTATATGCAACTTTGGTGTCCCAGTAAAGAGTTACAGCTTGGAATAAACGTTCTGAAGATTGAGATTGATAATTATGTATATAATAATCCAGATAACTCTTTAGATTTAGAGTCCCTTAATAAATTGCTCAGTTATGCTTTCGTGTTTGGGGATAATTCCTGTGCAGAAATACTTTTTTGGAATTTGGAAAGTTATAGTAACTTGGATAATAGCTGTGATATTTACTTAGTGCGTTTAGATAGCTTTGAAGGTAATTTGTACCAAGTAGGGCGAAACTTTTTTGAATTCGTGTGCGATTTCTGTTTAGGAACAAAAGCTTACGAAGTTTTACCAGAATGGATGCACCCGTATCCACAGGAACTTCACTACACTTTCACTCAATATAGACAAAAAAAATCCAATTCTGAAGCTAGCGATCGCTCTTTAACACAGGTAAGCCCCCCAATCCAAGTAGAAAGAGAACGCGGACAAGTTAGCCAAAATTTTCTCCAGTCTGCTTGGGAACAGTTAACAGTTAACGCGTTTTTCAAACCACAAAAGTTCAGCGCTGAATTTCAACAGATTCAGCAAAAATTGCTGCAAGTTTGGAACAAGCTGATACAATCTATTCAACACTCTCAAACTACTAACCTTACGGAAAATACAGAAGATTTTAATAGCCAAGAGCAACAAGCTTGGCAAAATTTTGAGCAATTTGTGGGTAACTTAGCAGCTAGTTATCCTCAAACTAAACACTTCAGTCATGAAAACTTCGAGCATTTGCATCTTCCTCCTGAATCTACCAGTCCACGAACTGACTTACCTCCCGCAAGGTCTGAGATAGAGTATCAGGAGATGGAAGAGGCTTTGCGGGGGGGGAATTTTTATGCCTTCTTTAGGTATCTGAGAACATTCAAAAGCCATTCCACTTCTGTTTATTCTGTTGTTTTTAGTCCAGATGGACAAATTTTAGCTAGCGGGTGTGCCGACACTACCATCAAGCTTTGGGACTTGAGTAACCGTCAGGAAATTCGCAACCTTACAGGACATACCGATGCTGTTATCTCAGTAGCAATCAGTTCAGATGGGCAAGTTCTAGCTAGTGGCAGTGCTGATGCTACTATTAAGCTATGGAACCTCGACACGTCTCAAGAAATCTACACACTTTCTGGTCATAGTAGTTCCGTACTTTCTGTAGCAATTAGTTCCAACGGACAAATTTTAGCCAGCGGCAGTGCCGATCGCACTATCAAATTATGGAATGTAATAACAGGGCAACAAATTCGCACTTTTACCAGTCATGATTCCTCTGTTTTATCTTTAGCGATTAGTCCAGATGGCAAGATTTTAGCAAGTGGTAGTGCTGATCGCACTATCAAATTATGGGACTTAAATACAGGTGAAGAAATTCGTACTTGGGATTTTGAATCCGGTTTTGTTTTTGCTGTTTGCTTCCATCCAAACGGACAAATGCTTTTCAGCAGTCACGAAGGAGACAGAACTATAAAATTGTGGAATTTACTGACACAAGAAGTAATTTACACAATTCCTACAGATGCGGAAGTAGTCTCGCTGGTAATTAGTCCCGACGGGCAAATCCTTGCTGGTGGGGGTGGATATTCCGGTTCTCGCGTTATTGGTATGTGGGAAGTGAACGCAGGAAAAGCGCTCGCTTCTTTTCATGCTTCTACCAACAATTCGATCTATCATCACCGTATTGTTTACTCTGTTGCTTTTAGTCCCGACGGACAAACACTTGCTAGTGGAAGTAAAGACACTACTGTCAAACTTTGGGGAGTTCCACCGCCTATTAAGATTGAGTGAGGGAAAGTAATATCGAGTGAAAACGCTATCGCCGCATATCCCTCTCAAAAAAATGCTTAAAATCATTTTTTTCAACAAAAATTAACATTTATTTAACCCTAAAATTTGTTTTCAAACCCCTGCATTTAAATATTAAACCATTTTATCTTGATAAGCGTCAAACTGCGATTGCTTGGAATTCCCCAATGACCTCTGTGTATCAAAGTCCTTTTAGCGGTCATACATTTACAAGCACCCCTCCTGTTAATTTGCCCAATCCTTAGACGCCCATTTATCGTCCTTTTTTTCCTTAGTTTTTTATTAAACAACAAAAACCCTCATAAGCTATGATTAATCAATGGCGACAATTGCTAGCAAACCTAGAAGTCATAGAGGATGACCTTGGTGTAGAAATTTTAAGCGAAGATGAACTAACTGCTTTTGAAATCCAAAATAATATTACTTTACCTGCTGACTATAAAGATTTTTGTCAAATCTTTGGTACGGGTTCCCTTTGGGACTTGGTGGTTATTTTCTGTCCCAGCAATTATCTGCTGGAAGCTCAGGATATGATAGGAGGAATGATAGACCAAATAAGAAGATATCCATCTCCCGATCTTAACCGCAATCTAGAATATATAAACCTGCTAAGTTCTGCTTTCATGTTTGGAGAATATGGGGCAGGAGGCAGCTTAATTTTTTGGGATTTAACAACTTACAGCGAGTCGGATAAAAGTTATGATATTTACTGGGCAGATTGGGAAACACCGGAGTGTGGCGAGCGAGTTTTTATAAGTAGAAGCTTTTTTGAGTTTGTCCGAGATTTTTGTTACGGTACAAAGTCTTTTGATTTTATACCAGAATTGATGGAGGGTATTTCTCCTGAAGACATTGAATATACTTTCAGTCGGTTCAATCCTAGCATTCGTATGTTAGATTGGGACGCAATCTGCTCGATAGAAGAACGATCGCCAGATTATTGGCGTGGCGACCACCCCGATTGAAACTCAGATGGATTAAAGATTGGCAGTCGAAATACAGTCTAGCGGCGTTGCTGAATACAGGTATGAATTCAAGATTTTGCAATTGCTATAAGCCCTCGGAGGGTGAGTTTTGTAACTTCCGACAAAAGTTGATTCATACCGTGAATCAGCAACGCCAGTCTAGCTATCTTTTTTAAAGAGATACAATCGAGGGCGATCGTACTTACAGAAATATTATCACCGGCGATTGCCCAATCAATTTCTCTCAACAAGTGCTAACATTTATTTAGTCAGAAAATCTGCCTTCAAACCTCTGAATAAAAACATCAAAGCATTTTAGCATTTTACCACTAGTTCGATCTAGCTGCGACTACTACGAAATTGACCCGCTTACTGGTAACAGAAGAAAAGTGACAAACGTAGTAGGTGCTGTTGGCGACAGCGATGATGTTGTTACTAGCTATACCTACACAAATAAAAATCTAATTGA
>NZ_JAUBOX010000169.1:0-2500 GCF_036700445.1 Microcoleus sp. T3_B1 | reverse complement strand
CGCCCGTCACACCATGGGAGTGGGTTGCTCCAGAAGTAGCTAGTCTAACCTTCGGGGGGACGGTTACCACGGAGTGATTCATGACTGGGGTGAAGTCGTAACAAGGTAGCCGTAGGGGAACCTGCGGCTGGATCACCTCCTTAATCGAAGACTTCAGCTTCTTCATAAGCTCCCACACGAATTGCTTGATTCACTAGCGAAAAGCGATTGGGTTTCGACCCGAGAGAGACGATTGGGTCTGTAGCTCAGTTGGTTAGAGCGCACCCCTGATAAGGGTGAGGTCGGCAGTTCGAATCTGCCCAGACCCACCAATTGTCATGGGATGTGGCCGATCTGTAGATGGGGCCATAGCTCAGCTGGGAGAGCGCCTGCTTTGCACGCAGGAGGTCAGGAGTTCGATCCTCCTTGGCTCCACCATTAACTCGACAATCGCTGAAAGCTCAGAAATGAGTGCTGCTTGCGCATCTGATGGTGTGTGAGGGTATTGATTTCTGGTCTTTGCGCCAGAACTGTTCTTTAAAAATTTGGGTATGTGATAGAAGTAGATTTGAGTGATCACTTTCACTGGTGGTTATTCAAGTCAAGGTAAAATTTGCGTGTTCTCTATGCAAATTTTCGGCGAATGTCGTCTTCACGTTATAGACAGTAACCAGATTGCTTGGGGTTATATGGTCAAGTGAAGAAGCGCATACGGTGGATGCCTTGGCAGTCAGAGGCGATGAAAGACGTGGTAGCCTGCGAAAAGCTTCGGGGAGTCGGCAAACAGACTTTGATCCGGAGATGTCTGAATGGGGGAACCCAGCCATCATAAGATGGTTATCACACACTGAATACATAGGTGTGTGAGGCGAACCAGGGGAACTGAAACATCTAAGTACCCTGAGGAAAAGAAATCAACCGAGATTCCCTTAGTAGTGGCGAGCGAACGGGGATTAGCCCTTAAGCTTCTTTGATTTTAGCGGAACGCTCTGGAAAGTGCGGCCATAGTGGGTGATAGCCCTGTACGCGAAAGGATCTTAGAAGTGAAATCGAGTAGGACGGAGCACGAGAAACTTTGTCTGAATATGGGGGGACCATCCTCCAAGGCTAAATACTACTGACTGACCGATAGTGAACCAGTACCGTGAGGGAAAGGCGAAAAGAACCCCGGAGAGGGGAGTGAAATAGAACCTGAAACCGTATGCGTACAAGCAGTGGGAGCCTACTTTGTTAGGTGACTGCGTACCTTTTGTATAATGGGTCAGCGACTTATTTTCAGTGGCGAGCTTAACCGAATAGGGGAGGCGTAGCGAAAGCGAGTCTTAATAGGGCGTCTAGTCGCTGGGAATAGACCCGAAACCGGGCGATCTATCCATGGGCAGGTTGAAGGTTAGGTAACACTGACTGGAGGACCGAACCGACTACCGTTGAAAAGTTAGCGGATGACCTGTGGATCGGAGTGAAAGGCTAATCAAGCTCGGAGATAGCTGGTTCTCCTCGAAAGCTATTTAGGTAGCGCCTCGTGTATCACTGCTGGGGGTAGAGCACTGTTTCGGCTAGGGGGTCATCCCGACTTACCAAACCGATGCAAACTCCGAATACCAGCAAGTGTCAGCACGGGAGACACACGGCGGGTGCTAACGTCCGTCGTGAAAAGGGAAACAACCCAGACCGTCAGCTAAGGTCCCAAAATCCTGGTTAAGTGGGAAACGATGTGGGAAGGCTTAGACAGCTAGGAGGTTGGCTTAGAAGCAGCCACCCTTTAAAGAAAGCGTAATAGCTCACTAGTCGAGTCGGCCTGCGCGGAAGATGTAACGGGGCTCAAACCAGGTACCGAAGCTACGGGTTCAACGCAAGTTGAGCGGTAGAGGAGCGTTCTGTAAGCCTGTGAAGGTCAGTTGAGAAGCTGGCTGGAGGTATCAGAAGTGCGAATGCTGACATGAGTAACGACAATGCGAGTGAAAAACTCGCACGCCGAAAGACCAAGGGTTCCTGCGCAACGTTAATCGACGCAGGGTGAGTCGGTCCCTAAGGCGAGGCTGAAGAGCGTAGTCGATGGGAAACGGGTTAATATTCCCGTACTTCTAGTTACTGCGATGGGGGGACGGAGAAGGCTAGGCCAGCAAGGCGTTGGTTGTCCTTGTTTAAGGTGGTAGGCAGAGATCTTAGGTAAATCCGGGATCTTAATGCCGAGAGCTGATGACGAGCTTTCTTTTAGAAAGCGAAGTGGTTGATGCCATGCTTCCAGGAAAAGCCTCTAAGCTTCAGGTAACTAGGAACCGTACCCCAAACCGACACAGGTGGTTGGGTAGAGAATACCAAGGCGCTTGAGAGAACTCGGGTGAAGGAACTAGGCAAAATGGCACCGTAACTTCGGGAGAAGGTGCGCCGGTGAGGGTGAAGTATTTACTACGTAAGCCCATGCCGGTCGAAGATACCAGGCCGCTGCGACTGTTTATTAAAAACACAGCACTCTGCAAACACGAAAGTGGACGTATAGGGTGTGACGCCTGCCCGGTGC
>NZ_JAUBOX010000168.1:0-4360 GCF_036700445.1 Microcoleus sp. T3_B1 | reverse complement strand
CAGTTACACTAACCAGAGGGTTAGGCTAATCGTCCTTGGATATTCTTTATCCATTTGGATTAAACGAGTCGCACTCCAGGCAATTGTACTGTAGCCCTGTCCGATAATTACGCCCCCCTGATATTCATGGGTTCTGTCTTTTAAGGTTTTAGCGTCTGGTCTCCCCCATACAGTACGATCAATCGCCACTAATATATGTTCTGTTGCGGGTACTTGCTGTTCTAATTGCTCTCGATACAACTCCATCACTTTTTTTCGGTCAGGTCTACAGTCTTGTAAGGCTTCATAGATACTTGACCATTGTCGATTGAATAGCGGGCTGAGTGAAAATTCTGCCAAACAAGACGCATTCCTGGTGGTCATCACTGCATCCATCAGCTCGAATGTGGCATCTTTCGCTCGCACCAATAATTCGTATGCTGCTTGACGAAAGTCCTTTAATCGTTCACTGTTCATTGAGGGAGTCAATAGGTTTTATTTTTCACCCTCATTCTCTCCCGGCGCGGTGGCTCAAGTCCTGCTTTTGCCACCCTTCTCTCTTTTTTAGTCTAAACTCCAGTTGTCAGCAGCAGGTCGTTTATCTACAGAACTAAAATATCATAATTTAACCCAAATCTGTAGCAGACAATCCACAGCAAAATCCGATGCTAATTCGACCAGTTCTGACCTTTCTAGCTCTAAGCTAATATTTAAAGTTCAGACACAACTAGAATTAAGTAGTTAAGCAAAATTAATTACATAATTATCTCCAAATTCTTTAAGGATTTTTTCGACAGATGAAACAAGAGCTTGCCAGCTAGAGTACGCATCTATTTCGAGCCATTCATATTGGATAAACCGCCACAAAATCTCAATTAAATTCAATTTAGGTGAATAAGTCGGCAATTCAAATATAGTTAAACCGCGTTTTTTCCATTCTTCAATTTTCTCAAAAATGGCATGGCTAGTATGAATAGAAGCTTGATCTACTACAATAACTGTTGGCCGCTCCACCACAGCAAAGAAAGTATCTATGCAGGCTATGATTACAGAGCGAATTAATAGTCTGCTCTGAAACATAAGCATGAAAAGTGTTTTGCCGATTCATGATTCCCCAGACATTTAAACGCTTAGTTCTACGACTCTCAATTGACAAATATTCACCAATATCTTGCCATCCATAAGGGACACAAGGGATGCCACAAAATCCGGATTCATCTAAATAGTATAAATCAATTTTTCCCTCATTTTCTAGTTGTTTTAATTCTGACAAGTTTTCTTTTTTTTCCTTGTATTCTATGGGGTCTGGCTTGCCACCAACACCTCGACGCATCCTATGCCAACTCATACAAAGTTTTTTAATTATTCTCTTAATAGTTTCCGTACTGATATTAATATTCCATTCTTGTTTAATATTTTGCACTACTTGCTTTAATTGTTTTGGTTGCAATTTTACCCAGTCTCTAATTTGAGCTGATTGTGCGGAATTAAATGTTTCTTTTCTGCCTCTACCTGGTTTATTATATAATCCGACCATTCCCTCATATTCCCATCGATTCAACCAGTTATACATAGTCTTATAACTTATACATAGTCTTATAACTAACTTGAAAAATTTTCATCAAGTTTTCATTTTTGACACCTTGTGAAACTAAGATTAAAAAATGTGCTTGCTAGGCGCACTTGATGATGTCTGCTTTCGCGATAAATTCGGTTTAGAAATTTCAAGGAAAGTGGATTAATATCTCGCATTAAAAACATATAAAACGTCTCTAAATAGTATCCGCTCAATAAATCGGGGTAACAGCAAAAAAGAAGTTTCACAATCTAGGCACAGCATAGTAGAATATGATTCATGACGCAAGAATCATCTCCTCAAAAATTAGTAGAGACCTTACTGCAAAGCATTGAGCCATCTGAGATTGCTGACGAATCATTGCGTCGTACTGTGTCCATATTGCTAAACCTTGTAGAGCAATTACAAGCAGAAACCAGAGAATTACGGTCAGAAAATCAAAGATTAAAATCCGAAAACAATCGCCTCAAAGGAGAACAAGGCAAACCAGAGGTCAAAGCTAATGGAGCGAAAAAGTTAAAAGAGAACTACTCATCCGAAAAAGAGCGAAAAGCACCAAAAAAGCACATTAAAAGCAGTAAAAATGCGATCGTCAAAGTTGACCGCTCAAAAATCCTGGAGTATCCTGAAGCAGAACTGCCATTCGATGCAGAATTTAAGGGTTATGAAGAGGTAATAGTTCAAGACATTTTACTGAAAACAGATAACGTGTTATTCCGGAAACAGTAGTATTACTCACCTTCAGAAAAGAAAACATACGTTTCACCCTTACCATCCGGATATGATGGAGAGTTTGGTCCGGGAGTAAAATCCTTAGTTATGAGCTTGTATTACGGGGGAAACATGACGATGCGGAAAGCTATTAGATTTTTTAAGCAATATTGGGATTTCGATGTCAGCGGGTTATTTATCAAATCTAGTGGTGAAAAATTCATCAAAGTTTGAATCAGAATTTAACGAAGTGTATGAATCCGGATTAGCAAGTAGTCCTTGGCAACACTTAGACCAAACAAGTGCGCGTGTTAAAGGAGTAAATCACACTACAAATATAATTTGCAACCCATTATATACAGTTTATTCTACAACTTTAAGAAAAAACCGATTAAGCGTACTTGGAGTATTACAGAACAACCCAGAACTTGAGTTTATTATATCTCCACTTACTTACCAGCTATTAGATAAGTTCAATGTACCCCAGAAGTGGAGCCATCAAATTAAAGGATTGCTAAGAGAAATTCCGTTGAAGGGTGATGAGTTTAACTCCTTGCTGAATAAAAATATGGGTGCTGTAGGCTCTCAACATCGTACCAGGATTTTAGAGGCAGCAGCGATTGCTTTTTATGCTCAGCAATCCCAGATTCCGATAATAAAAACTCTGGTGACTGATGATGCACCCCAGTTTAAATTACTCACAGATGATTTATCTTTATGTTGGGTGCCTGAAGCAAGACATTATAAAAAGTTAAGTCCATTTGTAACTTGTCATCAAAAAAGTTTAGACAAGTTTCTTGATGATTTTTGGGATTACTACCGAGAATTATTAGCTTATAAAAACTCTCCATCTGGGTTAGAGAAGCTCAGGCTCAAATCAAAATTTTGGGAAATTTTCGGCAGTTCCTCTGGTTATGAACAATTAGATGAACGAAAAAAATTAACTTTGAGTAAAATATCTGAGTTGCTTTTAGTTTTGGAGCATCCGGAATTACCTTTACATAATAACCCGGCTGAACTAGCTGCTAGAACAATCGTGCAGCGACGAAATATTAGTTATGCAACCCAAACTTGTGAAGGAACGAAGGCGATGGACATTTTCATGTCTCTGGTTGCCACTACCCGCAAATTAGGAATTAGCTTTTTTGAATATATGAACGACCGTATTTCTCACCTGGGAAATATTCCATCTTTGGGGATGATTATTCGTCAACAATCTTCAGTTTATTCTTTGGGTGTGTCCTGGTCTGATTGAACAAATTCAAAAAAATATAAAGGCTCTGAATTCTTGGCACTTGATTCCTTTAGTAAGTGTCGTATAAACCCACGGTTAATTGTGACTTTAGTAGCTAAAAAAAGTTATGACATCCTTGATTTTATGATTAATAATACGTCATATTCTACCATGCTGTGCCTAGATTGTGAACCTTCTTTTTTTGCTATTACCCCGATTTATTGAGCGGATACGATAATCACATCTGCGGAATGTGGGTTATCAGCACTTATTGAGCAGTTACGAAAAGAGATCAACAATATTTTCCAGATACTGTGAAGACTATTACTAATTGGTTGGACGAGATAATTGCTTACTTTGATAATAGGACAACAATTGGTATTGTTGAAGGTATTAACAACAAGCTTAAGTTAATAAAACGTTCTGCATATGGCTTTAGGAATTTTGAAAACTACAAAAATAGATGTTTGCTTAATTGTCATTTTAATTGTTAGTTTGGCATACCAAGTAAGGAAGAACCGAAGAACCTTGTAAGGAAGAACCGAAGAACCTTTTTTTTCTTTGCATGATCTCGGTTGATTCGTTTTTGGCTACTCATAACTGGTTCAATTATGGCTGAACTGCTTGCCCCGTAAAGGTTTCGTCCTATTTTACCTTTTTTTGTCTACCCCTTGACAATTTGCACTTTTTCTTAACTTGTCACAAATGAGCCCGTCTAAGTTCTTTAAAACCTAAAACAAAAGCTCCTACATCAGAGAAGCTTTTGTTTGTATATTGCTGAACGGCATCGATCTATTTTCTCAGGCAGTGACCCGCCAAATATCTTCGCCACATGGGGATTTAACAACCGAGTTGAGGAT
>NZ_JAUBOX010000032.1:0-77326 GCF_036700445.1 Microcoleus sp. T3_B1 | reverse complement strand
TCTGAGGTGTTCAGAAAACATAAGTTAGAGCAGAGCATGATTAGACACAACAGCAATGTTAGTGAATCTTGGAAGACGTTACCGTGGAAGAAATTCCGCCGTAATTTATTTCGCCTACAAAAACGAGTGTTTAAAGCGATTCAGGTTGGAGACAAGCCGAAAGCGAAGTCCCTTCAAAAGCTAATTCTGAAATCTCGGGCTGCAAGAATGTTGGCGATACGTCAAGTAACTCAACTAAATGCTGGCAAAAAGACTGCGGGAATCGATGTCCAAGCCTCACTCACATTTGAGGAAAGGTTTTCCCTGAGTGAAGAACTCAGAGACAAAAATAACAACTGGAAACATCAGAAGTTACGTTCAATACCAATCCCTAAAAAGGATGGGAGTACCCGCCTCCTTAAGATACCTACTATCGCCGATAGAGCTTGGCAATGCCTCGCAAAATACGCGCTAGAGCCAGCGCACGAAGCAACTTTCCACGCTAGGAGTTATGGATTTAGAACAGGAAGGTCGGCGCATGACGCGCAAAAAATCCTATTTAATAATCTACGCTCTTGTTGCAACGGAATAGAAAAACGAGTTATCGAGCTCGATATCGAAAAATGCTTCGACAGGATAAACCACACCAGCATAATGGAACGACTCATCGCCCCAAGAGGCATCAAGACCGGAATATTCCGCTGTCTAAAAGCAGGAGTCAATCCAGGATTTCCAGAACAAGGAACCCCACAAGGGGGTGTGGTTAGTCCATTATTAGCCAATATCGCTCTCAATGGGATTGAGGAAATACATCAATCAGTCCGTTACGCGGATGACATGGTAATAATTCTGAAACCTAAAGATGATGCGGAGGCAATACTTGATAAAGTCAGCAAATTTCTGGCAGAACGAGGCATGAAGGTTAGTGAAAAGAAAACCAAGCTAACTGCTACGACAGATGGATTTGACTTCCTCGGTTGGCATTTCAAAGTGCAAAACAACGGGAAATTTAGATGCGTTCCATCAGCGGACAATTTTAAAGCGTTTCGTCAGAAGGTAAAACACATCGTTAACAACTCGAATTATGGTGCTACGGACAAGGCTGAGAAATTAGCCCCTGTAGTTAGAGGTTGGAGAAATTACCATCGCTACTGTAAGTTAGATGGGTCACGGTTTTCGCTGTGGTTCCTCAACAATAGAGCCTTCAAGGTATTTAACAAGGAATCAAAACAGAACCGCTATACTGCCAGGAAACTGGTAGAAAAGGCGTTCCCGGCGGTTCCTCACTCCGAAAACAAATTTGTCAATGTCAAAGGGGAGAAATCACCCTACGACGGAGATATAGCTTACTGGAGTGAGCGTAACAGCAAACTCTATAACGGCGAAACCTCTAAAGCTTTAAAACGGCAAAACCATAAATGTGGGAAATGTGGTCTAAAAATGCTAGGCGATGAAAAGGTACATCTGCATCACGTAGATGGAAACCACAGTAATTGGAAAATAAATAACCTTCTAGCGGTTCACGAAAGCTGCCACGATTATCTCCACATGAGCAAAGGCGCAAGCCAAGAACATCGGGAGCCGGATGCGGGGAAACCAGCACGTCCGGATCTAACTGAGAGGTGCGGAGGATAATACCTCCCATCGACTCAAACTGTTTCCCAATGTCAAGCGCACCCTACGGGGTTTGTTTGAAATGGAGCCAAAAGTGCGATCGTGATGTTGAGTTGGATGCGATCGGCTTGTGGTGGGTGATGTTGAGTTGGATGTGCGGGTTCGGGGTGAGTGCGATCGTCCAACAATAACCTAGACGAACGCCATCTCCGATTTCTAATTCAGCTTCAGGGAAGTGCGGAGCGTTTTGAATGCGCCCAAAAGAATGGGAACGCTCTCAATCAGAGTCTGTCAGGAAGTACCATTCTCCACAAAGGTTTTTAGCTTTGAAGCGTTCCTCACTGCATTTCCCTCTCCGTCGTTGTTGAAGTAGACGAACACGCTTCGCCCCTGGCTTTCCCACTCGTGGATGCGATCGGCCCACCAATGCAAATCATCATCCGAGTAGGAGCCGCCGTAGAGATTGTGGGAGTCGGGGCCGTGGAGGCGCACATAGACAAATGAGCCTGTTGCGCGCAGGATACACGGAAGGTGGGCGCCGCTCATCACGCAGTAAGCCGCTCCTTCGCGTTCCAGCAGCGAAAATACCTCTTCTGTGTGCCAGCTTGGATGTCGGAATTCCACAGCTACTTTGATCCAGGAGGGCACCTGTTCTAGAAAGTAAGCTAGCCGGGCCAAATCGCAGCCGAACTGGGGAGGAAGCTGGACGAGCAGAATACCCAGTCGATCGCCCAGGCATTGAAGTCCCTCACTCATGCGTTCCAACCACTTTTCTGGGGAGTAAAGACGCTTGGAGTGCGTTAGACCACGGGGCGCTTTTACGGTCATCAGAAATCCTTGGGGGAGGCGCTCTCGCCAGTTAGCGAAGGTAGTGTTTGGTGGCCAGCGGTAGTAGGTGCTATTAACTTCGACGGTTTGATAGTGCTGGATGTAGCGATCGAGCCTAGAGCGAGGCGGTAGCTGGTGGGGATAAAGCACACCTTCCCAATGGTCGTAACTCCAACCTGAAGTGCCAATATGAACAATCAAATCCGGTTTCGTTATCGCTTCCATGATTCGGCTTGAAATCGCTACTACACAAACTTTCGTCCCACCAGAGAGGGACTAAGAATTTGATATGCGATTGAATTAGTTGGCTCGATCGCTGCTACCTCGCTCTGCCGCTTTTTCTACTGCTTCCTGTCCCGGCGTAACTGCTTCGCCCACGTTATCTTTTACCGATTCTATAAATTTTTTGGTACTGGGGGCAATGGGTTGGTCGAGATTCAGCTTTTCTCGGATATTGTCAAGTACACCCGTGGCATCCTTCTCTGTATCGCTTGTTGGCTGCTGAGCGGGACGGGCAACTTCGTAAGACTTAGCTTCTGGGGTTAAAGGTGTAGCGATCGCTTGCATTTTGTCGCCCGACAATCCCAATTCTGAGCTAAAAATCAGCGCTATTCCTACAGCAAAGATGATTCCTACTCGCAGGCAAATTGTAACTAAGCGCGATGTAAACTTTTTCATTGAAAAACTCTGTTTTTTTGTGACGACTCTAATATAGATTAATTGCTGTTGTTGGTTTGCAAATCTATCTAAAGATAGGACTTTGAACCAATTTATGGTGTTAGCATTCTTCGCAAATCAACCTCAACAAAAAAGTTTTTGGCGCTGCGCCGCCAACAGGCGACCGAGCGCAACTACGAACTTAAGAAAGGTACATTTACTACTTCCCCTGACACCGATCCGACTTGCACTTTCAGTCCTTCGCCGCCCGCTTTTGTGCGGATGTAAGCAAGACCAAAAAAGCCGGATTCAGTTTCCGTAAAACTGGTGAGTTTGCCGACTTTATCCTCTCCGATTGTGACTGCTGTTCCGGGTTCAACCGCACCGCTTAACTGCACGCCCCAAAGTTGCTGTTTGACTCCTTTGTAGGTGTTCAACCGGGCAATTGTTTCTTGACCGATGTAGCAGCCTTTGTCATAGGTAATCGTGTGTAAAAGACGGGCTTCTAAGGGGTTGTAATCGTCTGTGAGTTCAAAATCGGGTGCGGGGCGTCCTTGTTCGATTCGCAGTTGTTCCCAAACTCGATCGCCCATCGGTACGGCCCCAGCTTGGACTAATTCCTTCCACAAGTTGGCTGCATCGCTTGCTGGCGCAATTAACGTGTATCCGGGAGTCGCTAAACCGCTACCAACCGCAACTCGGATGTCAATACCTGCAAAATTTATCAATTTGTGAGTAGCGTAAGGTTGATTTTCGAGTTCGGTAACTCCGATTTTTTCTAATAGTTGAGTGCTTTCCGGGCCGAGGACACTGAAAGCAACAGTTGTATCGGTTAAATCTGTTAACTCGACGCGATCCATTGGGAAAATATAGCGATCGAGCAATTCCAGCAGTTGGCGGCGGCGGTTGGCTGAAACTAGCAGCAGTACGGCATCTTCTGTAGCGTAAGCGGTGGCGAGGTCGATCGTCCGGGCGGTGGATGTGACGAAAACGGTGTCGCAACCTTGACCGGGTTTGAGTATATTAAAGTTATTGGTACTTTGATTGTGCAAGAACCGCAGGCGATCGCTGTCTGAGATTTGAATGCGTCCCCAGTGAGTGCGATCGTACAAAGCGGCACCTTGTTTCGTTGCTGCGATCGCTTCTGCGTCGTTACCAAAACTGACTGGGACAATTTCTTTGGTTGTTAACTCTGCAAAAGTAGCACCTGTCGCTGCTTGAATGTCGTGCAATTCTTGAATCATAAGATTTTGTTGACTGTTAATTGTTGGCTGTTGACTGTTAACTAACTGATGACTGTTGACTGTTGACTGTTAGCTGTTGGCTGTTAGCTGGAAAGCTCACCACTGACAACTGTCAACTGACAACTGTCAACTGTCAACTGACAACTGACAACTGACTATTTACCCAAATTGGCGAATATTTCTTGTATTAATTGGCGGGCTTTGGCATCTAGACGATTCCAATCTACATCCCCAGTGTCATCCTCAATCAAGCTAGTGTCAATTACAACTTCTTGGCTTTGGATTTGACTGTGGGCGGGCTGGTAGTTGACAAAGCAGACTCGATAGCAAAGTTCCCAAATATCGATACATCTTTGCTCGCCTTGAAGCTCTAAAAGTAGTTGATAGCCCGGAATGGGAATCTGGACTTCTTGATAAGTACCCGTCCAAACTGACTCCTCTAATTGTTTGCGGATGTTGTCGATCACTCGGATCATCGCTGGCTGCATGAGCAGTTCAGCTTGCTGCCACGCGATCGAACTGGTTATTTTAGGCTTCATATACAGGGTTCTAAAAAAGAAAATCAATAAATTAATTTTCTAGCATGGGGTGCCAACTTTTGAGACATCCGCCACAGAATGTTAAATTGAGTCGTCACCCAATTCAACAGTCAACCCTCAACAGCAACAGCCGTTCTCGGCTTGACGGCTAAAAACGGCTGAAACTGTTGATATTGAGTTATCGGATGGGTAATGTAGGATTTGAACCTACGGCATCCTGCGTGTAAAGCAGGCGCTCTACCACTGAGCTAATCACCCAATTGCACTCACACCGATTTATCATATCACAGTAACTCAGAAAGATCAAGTAAAAAAAATCCTAAACTTTAAATGCCCTCTGGCCGCACCCACGATCAAATAACCCTGTGGAGTTTGCCCTTGGTGGCAGCCCTCACCTTTGGCCAGACGAGCAGCAGCAACCTGACTTTGCTCGTTTCCGGCAGTTTCTTATTCGGCGGGCTGATGTTTGGCCCTGACTTGGATATCTACTCCTGCCAGTATCAGCGCTGGGGATGGTTCAAACCGATTTGGCTTCCGTACCAAAAAAGCCTTCGCCACCGCTCTTTTTTGTCCCACGGCCCTCTGATCGGCACTGCTTTGCGAATCTTGTACCTCGCTATCTGGATCGCGGTTCTCGGAGTGTTGGGATTGGCAATTGCCGAAAAAGTCGGGAACTTAGGCGGGAATTGGCAGGATGTGGTTTTGAGTTACGGGCGATCGATCTGGGAACACCACATCGAAATTTTAGCCGTTTACATCGGTCTAGAATTGGGCGCGATGAGCCACTATCTGAGCGATTGGGGCGGCTCGGCTTACAAAAGATTCAAAAAGAAAGGATTGAGCGGTTTGCGCCCTCCTAAGACAATTAAGAGGCCCAAAATCAAAGCTCCCACTCGCACATCTAGCAAATCTCTAGCGGAAGGAAGAAGGAAGAAGGAAGAAGGAAGTTCGGCAACGGATTATGTAACGGATGTAACGGATGTAAAGGATAGAAGGAAGAAGGAAGAAGGAAGAAGGAAGAAGGAAGAAGGAAGAAGAAGGAAGATGTAATAAAATCAATGGTTGGAGCCATTAACAACGTTATAACCGTCTTGGCGGTTGATATAAAAGGTAAATTATTATGTCTAATTCTGAAAGTCGATCGCTCGCAGCACTCAAAGAACTTATAGAAGTTGTGGCCTCATTGCGATCGCCCGACGGCGGATGTCCTTGGGATTTAGCTCAAACTCCCCAAACTCTAATTCCTCACATAATCGAAGAAGCTTATGAAACCGCCGACGCGATTCGCAAAGGAGATAAAGATGCGATCGTCGAAGAATTGGGCGACTTACTGTTACAGGTAATTCTGCAAGCTCAAATTGCCAGCGAATCCAATCAGTTTACCTTCGCCGAAATCGCTGCAGGCATAACAGAAAAACTAATTCGGCGACATCCCCACGTCTTCGGCGATGTCGAAATCAACAGCGTCGATGAAGTCAACGAAAACTGGGAAAAAATCAAAGCAGCAGAAAAAGGCACAACTTCGGAAAAGCCCGCAACTTTAGCCTCGAGAATGAGCCGTTATGCCAGCACTTTGCCGCCGATAACCGCCGGGATGAAAATCTCTCAAAAAGCTGCGGAAGTGAGTTTTGATTGGGACAGTGTAGACGGCGTTTGGGATAAATTTCACGAAGAAATGGCAGAATTTGAACACGCTCTCAAACACGAGGATAAGGCAGCCCAGCAGTCGGAATTGGGAGATATTATGTTTGTGTTGATTCAATTAGCTCGCTGGTACGATTTAGATCCGTCGGCTGCTTTGCAAGGAACGAACGATCGCTTCGTGCAACGGTTTGCTATGGTGGAGGCTGCGTGCGATCGACCTTTGTCAGATTATGCCCCAGAAGAGTTAGAATCTCTGTGGCAGCAAGCTAAAGCTTTAATTGCTCAACAAAAGGGCGATGCGTAATATCAAATCCGTTGGTATCAGAATGATTAATCTCTCTCTTCTCTAACTCTGCGCCCTCTGCGCCCTCTGCGGTTAAAAACTCCCAATCTAACTAATTTTCTTTAATCAGATATCAAAAATCAACTATTCGTAAAGCTTCGCGTCATTGTACGGGGGATGTTCGCAAGCGATATATAAAGCATTTGTCGGTTCCAGGGGTTCCCCTGTCACCGGATCGATCGGCTTGAGGACAAAGCATAACAGAGAGAGCGATCGCCAATCCAAATTATCCAGCTTCCCACGTTCGTAACGGTTGACTGTTGCGGCACTGATACCCACATCTTTGGGTACGGGTTGATTTGTCGCTGTGAACAGCGCCTCTTCGTACCCCCTTGTTTTGAACTGTGTTTCGCTAACAGACCAACCTATTGTCTGTCTTGCAGCCTTTAACATCTTGCCCAAACGCATCCGCCCCGTCTCCGTGAAGCGAACGGGACGCAATTCCTGCTCTTTGTCTACCACAGCTTTGTTAGAGAGTCCTGACATTTTTCCTACCTACGTTAACTCTCAAACTAGCACAGCATCAATGATTGAGGGTTGCACGAGCAACATCTGAGCTGAAGAAGTTTAAATTAACTTTATTTCACAAGTGCAATAAGAGTCTGATATAGTAATATGTAATTGACTCTAAACCGAACTTGCCTCTCAAGCCCTGAGTATACAGCCATGACACCACTATTTCGCCGCATCCAACCCTCGAAAAAGCTCCGCATCACCGCCCGGTCGTAGGCGTAAGCCGGGGCGTAGCCATCGCCCAACTGCTCAAAATCAGCCAAAACCTGATTAAGCGAGTCGAATCATGGGCTTTCGTGGTTTTCGTCCACCATCGGGATAGAGGCGGCCTGTTTGTCAGCTACCGCAGGCTGGAAGAATGGCAAAATGCGTTAGCGAAGCCCTCGAAGAGGATCGCCCATCATATCCAAACCTGCCCCACCCTTGGAGAACTCTCGCAGCTCAAAACATCCATTCACTACGACAGCCGGAAATTCAAAAAACAATTTCTCCCCAACACCCTTGACTTTTTAAATCAAATGTGCAGTGACAAACAAGACGAACTCAACATCTGGGAAAGCTTAAACAGCATTGCTTCCTAGCAGAAATCAAGCAGATTTCCTAACACTAGCAACCGCACCCAACCGTGAGGACGCTGTTAATTGCTCAAACCCTTGCCTTTGATTCTGTCAACTGTCAACTGTCAACTGTCAACTGTCAACTGTCAACTGTCAACTCTTCCTTGCCAAAAACAGAAGCGAAACATTTGCGAGCAATTGCGAGATAAAATCACCCCAAAAATCACCCGCGAATGCTCCGCCACATTGATGAAAGCAATCACCAAAGCAATTAAGACATTGCCTGAGCGATATAATCAAAATAAGGAGCTGCTTCCTTAGCATCATCCTGATTGAGCAAAGCCAAAGAAGCTTCCTTCAAACAGCGGATAGCTTCGACCATGCCAGGAACAGGAACGCCGAGAGAATTATACATTTCCCGAACGCCAATCAAACCGATGCTTTCGATCGGCTCTTTGTCACCCGCCAAGATACCGTAGGTAATCAGGCGCAAGTACCAGCCGTAGTCGCGCAGACACAAAGCCCGTTCGCGTTGGCCGTAAGCATTGCCGCCAGGAGAGATAAAATCAGGGCGTTTTTTCCAGAGTTTTTTGCTAGCTTCTTCAACAATTTTTTTCTCACTGTCAGACAGCGCAGTAGCAATACGCACCCGCTGTTCTCCGGTTTTAAAAAAATCTTTGATGCTTTGAAGTTCGCCGGTACTGGGATAGCGAAGTTCGTCGTCGGCTTGGAGAATTAGTTGGCTAACTACGCTCATTGTTATTCAAAAGAATTGAGGATATTTGAGAGTAAGATTAATTGACATTCTCATCCCTTAAAGATGAGATTCTTGGTGGGGCGATTTACTTGGCTTCTAACATTTATCAACATTAGAAGTAGCGGGTAAATCTCCGGAAACGTTATGCTTGATGTTCAAGCCAGTTTCCCTATGTTCCAGGGTACTGCGGGAAAAACTCAAAAACTGCGAGTGAGAGTTTTGATGTCGGCAGACACTTTGACTGTTTAACGAGTTTTTCCTACCTCGCCCCAAGAGCATATCGCACAGGCACGGGTAGGGGCAACTCACAGCAGGCTTGACTTGCAGGTTGAAGCTTGGCTTTAGCAGCAAGACGTTCAGCAGCAGGAAGACAGCCTGCAATTGAGCTTGAGTGCGATGGATGGAGCCCCGCTTCGCTACGACTTATCTCAGGAAAGAGAGAGCGATATTGCATTACCATAATAAATCCTACCACGACTACTTGTGACCAAATCTAAATTCCCGACCCCAAACTCGACGAAATTGGCAAACCCTTGCCAGCAAGGTCAACTGATTGAGATAGAGATTACCGACTTGACAGACACTGGCGACGGAGTTGGTCGTTTTGGTGAGTTAGTAGTGTTTGTGCCCGATACCGTGACGGGCGATCGAGTCCTTGTCCGCCTCGTGCAAGTCAAATCCACCTATGCTACAGGCAAGCTGGACAAAGTTCTGGAAACCTCCGAACACCGCATTCGAGCTAACTGCATTGTCGCCGACAAGTGCGGCGGTTGTCAGTGGCAGCACGTAGATTATCAATATCAGCTTGCAGCCAAGCAAAATCAAATCATTCAAGCCTTAGAACGGATTGGCGGATTTAGCAACCCGCAAGTTGATGAAATTTTAACGGGAAAAATCGAGGGATTTTCCCAATTTTTGGGATACCGCAACAAAGCGACTTATCCCGTGGCACTATCTGCAACAGGTCAAGTCCAAGCAGGTTACTATCAAAAAAGCACCCACAAATTAGTCAATCTCAATCAGTGTCCGGTGCAAGACCCGCGCCTCAATCCTTTGTTAAAAGAAGTCAAAGAAGACATCCACTGGCGGGATTGGCAAGTCTACGACGAAAAGAAACATACAGGAGAATTGCGTCACTTGTCCTTGCGGATAGGACGGCGCACTGGCGAGATGCTGCTAACTTTAATAGTTCGCACTGGAGAGTTGCCGGGACTCGAAGAGCAAGCATCAGAGTGGCTGAAACAATATCCTCAACTGGCAGGGGTTTGTTTGAATATAAATCCGGCTCAAACTAATGTGATTTTTGGTGCCGAAACTCGCTGCATTGCGGGTCGTTCTTATCTGCGAGAAAGCTTTGCTGGTTTGAAATTTCAGCTAAGGGCCGATACTTTTTTTCAGATAAATACAGAGGCGGCTGAAGCGTTGTTAGAGGTGATGGTAGGGGAATTGAATTTGCAGGGAAACGAGATTTTGGTTGACGCTTTCTGCGGAATTGGTACTTTTACTTTACCCCTGGCAAAACAAGTAAAAATAGCGATAGGTTTAGAAGTGCAGCCGGCGGCGATCGAACAAGCCCAATTAAATGCTGAGTTAAATGACGTGAGAAATGTCGAGTTTCAGGCGGGAACAGTAGAGAGTTTGCTGCCTTCCTTGGGATTGACACCGGATATTCTGCTGCTAGATCCGCCGAGGAAAGGGTGCGATCGCGCGGTTTTGGAAGCTATCAAGGAAATCAAACCAAATCGCATTGTTTATGTTAGCTGCAAGCCTGCTACTTTGGCTCGCGACCTGAAGATTTTGTGCGAAAATGGGGATTATAAGTTAGCGCGAGTGCAGCCGGCTGATTTCTTTCCTCAGACTTCTCATGTTGAGTGTGCGGCGTTTTTGGTGAGGTAGGTAGGTGGACATGATGGCATTTATGTATGTTCATCTTGTATCAAGAAAGAGGTAGATTGCGATTTATCATTGGGTGGGGGCGGGTTTATGAGATTGTCGATTACAGGCAATTATTGTTGGTGAACCCGCCCCTACAGCATCAAAAACACTTTTCAACCGAAGCTAACAGGCACGATATAAAAGGTTGATTCGCGATCGAATAATTTGCGAGCGCGTAGGGGCGGGTTTTACCAACAATCTCTGCCTAATACCAGTAATCTAATAAACCCGCCCCGACTTAGGCTATAATCAAACAAGATTGTACAATGTGCTGCCTTTTAAACTTAACTATTTAGCGATTTTAGTTGGGATACCATTATGCTATCAATTGAGCGACTGATGAAAGAAGCTTTATCTTTGCTAAATGCGTTGAGAGCGCAGTTAGCAGAGATGCTAGTTGAGAGTCTTGAATTTGATATAGACGGAACAGTTCAAAAGTTGTGGACTGTGGAAGCTAAGCAACGTCGCGATGAAATCCGAAGCGGTATGATTGAGCCAATTCCAGGAGAAGAAGCGTTAGCTCAGATTAGGCCAATCGTAGCATAATGATGAGGATGGATGGAGTTGGGCGATCGCGTTTTTTTAATGAAGGTTATTAGGGCTTTCCCTCCTCCTTTTCATCCATTGATATATTAAATTTAATTATCAGGCTCGGTGAACAAGGCTGATAAATCTCGATAACCACTGACAACTCGAAAGATTTCTACATCTGGTCCGATCGGCATATAGAGGATGAGATAGTTGTCTATGGAGAGACTGCGAAGCAATGGTAAAATTTCGTCTCTTTGTCGTCCAATATTGGGAAATTGAGCAATTTTGGCGAATTTATCGTCAAGATTGCTTAAAAATCGATCGGCTCGATCGAGTCCCGATCGACTAGCGATGTAGTCTGCAATTTGCTCGATGTCTTGAATTGCGGGTTGGGTGAGGCGAAATTTTGGACTCATGTTTCTTTTGAACTGTAGCGCGATGCCTACGGCTGGCTACGCCTACGCAAATTAGCTCGAATTTGTGCCATTGCGGTTGCACCGTCTACGACTTCACCGCGTTGGGATGCAAGATGTCCAATCTGTGCGTCTTGTTGGAGTTCTTGCAGTCGTCCTTGATAAATGTCTTGCTGTTGTTCGAGTAGTTTAATGGCTGCAAGGATAACGTCGATCGCACTGTTGTATTTGCCGCTGGTGAGTTGGCGCTGCACGAGGGCTTCGACTTCAGGAGGCAAAACAATTTGCATGGTGTTTGAGATGAGGGGTGTTGATTCTATTGTAGGCGATCGCCCTAAGCTTGATTTTCGCAAGTCTATCGAATAGCGATCGCTGTTAAATTTACCTCGCTATACCTCAGCAGCTTGCCGCTCTTTTTGAGATTCTAGCCAACGTTCGTAGGCTTCCCTGTCGCCGCCGAATCCATCGATCGAAACCTGACGATCGGGCATTGGTTTGAGCGCTGCATCGATCGGATTGTAGCGACAATAGCAGATAACCACCATGCCGAATTCGCTCGAACCACCTTGAGGAAGGTTGGGGATATCGGGGGTGTAAGTTTCGACTCTAGCAACTTCCCAATCACCCGTTTTGTAATGGGTACTCCAACCGTGGAAATTGGGTTCGTGTTCTGCTTCAACCCTGACAAACTCGGTTGGCCTGTATCCTGGTTGCGGGATCGGGCGATCGGAGGAATCGAAGTATTCAGCAAGGATGCGAGTCAGAGAATGAGTGTGGGATAGCATTCGATCTTCCCATCCCGGTTGCCGCCCTTCGGCTCTAAAAACAATGTATTTACGCATCGTCATCATCCTGTTCGTGAAATGGCTTAGGAAATTCTGTTTTACCATCGAACACGCAATCGGCTTTCAAGGTGTCACCCTTAAGTTTTTCTATCCTCTTGAGTGTCCATCCATATTTAGTTTCCATTTCGTAGCAGCATTCGTCATCGGTGGCTGCGTGACGAGAAATATTCTCGTCTGGGTCATAACGCAACCAAGCTGGGTTTTTTGGCATTATTGTTATTACTCCGAGTGTTGAGTTGACAACATTGGGGAAATCGTTTTGGTGCAGTGCTGCAATCACTGCATCAAAGCGTACCTGAGATGATAAACTTGTTTTTGGCTATACGTCAATATGACGCGCCAATATTTTAATGAAAAAAGACACAAGACCCCAAGAGAGTGCATCACCGATCGAGGCTTTGAGGATTGAGCGAACAAAGCTATCTCAGGCTGAATTTGCGGTGCATTGCGGGATTCCGCTGCGTACTTATCAGCGTTGGGTTTCGGGTGAAACCGAAGCGAAACCAACACCCCGTCAGTGGAAAGTCATGATGCGGGTATTGCAGATTCAATCTTTTGAGGAGGTTCCTGATGATTTTGGCCCGATTAATTCGACAGGGGATGAAGATTAGGTATTTGTGTTTTGGGTTAGGGGCGATCGCCCTTCAATTAGATTGGTTTGTTGAGGGGCGATCGCACACTATTGCTCCCCTTCATTCAATTCGCTCAAAACTTTTGCCACTGCTGATGCTTGCTCTGGATACAGCCACGCTAAATATCCACACATTTGATAAGCAGTTTTCAAGGAGTAAGCACAGGGAATCAATAGTTTCCTTTTTTTGAAGCTCTCTTTATCATTTAGCTGAGCAAGAATAGCAGCAATGTGGCACAATAGCTGATTGCGGTTATTCAAAATTTGTTCTGCTGTACACATTGCCTGTTCAAATTGTCCTGCTATTGCCTGTATCTGGGCAATCAGCCAAAGTGCTTGCCCTTGCTTTTGTTTATCTGTAATTGTTTCTTGCAGATTGAAAGCTGCATCAAGCGTTGCTGACAGTCCCTCTTTATCTCCTTTTTTCCACTGAAACGATGCTATCTCCGAGAGTGTTTTTACTTGCTCAAATGCACCTTCAATCTTGGCTGCATTCTCCAAAGCAAGAGTAATCTCTCCTGCCTCTGCTTCGGCTACTGCTACTGTTGATAGAAGCGAGTCTGGATTGGTCTTTTTTACCTTGATTTTCTCCTGTTTTACTCTCTCACAAGCCTCAGCAAAAATAGCTAATGCTTCTTCCCTTTCTCCTAGTTCCATTCGAGCTACTGCTATGGGACTCATAATTGTGACTGAATGGTCAAATCTCACATCAAAAGAACTGAGAGCATCTTCATAAAGAGTCGTTAGAGCTGTCTTTAATATCTCCCTCTGTTCGGCATTTGGATGTGCCTGTGCCAACGTTTTCAGCACTAAGGCTTTATCTTGCATCAGTTTAATTTTTTGTACTGTCTCTAAGGCAGCTTCAAACTCCCCTGCTCTTGCCTGAGCTATCCCTATTTTTGTAAACATTCCGACAATAAACCAATCGATATGATTTGGCGAAATTTGCTTTTCAACCTTCTGCACAATTTCAAGGGCTCGATTGAAAATGTCTTTTGCCTCGTTTATGCGATCGGCTTTAGCGTAAAGCTCACCTAATTCTGCTAGAACATTTACTTTGGATTTCAAATTATTAATATTATTAGAAATTTTATCGAGTTTTTTAACATAAGCTAGACCTTTCTCGTTTTGAGCAGTCTCCATTAGTAATGCTGCGATATTTATTAAAGTAAAAATATGGTCGTATGAAAGTTCCGAACTAAATGAAACTTTGAGTCCCATTGCCAAGGTATCTCGTGCTTCTTTAGCTAGACAAGCTTGTGACTGTATTGTAGCTATTGACTTTAGGAGTTCAACCTTTTTGTGTGGATTGAAAAGTCCATTAGCAATCTTTATAGCATGACTAAAGTTTTTGGCTTTGGCGTAGGCTTTGGCGATTGCTACCAAAGCATCCTCTTGTTTAATTGGTTCTTGAATTTGACTATAAATTGTCAACGCATCCTCAACTTGTCCTGCTAATGCCTGTTCTTGCAAGATTGCTAGCAGCGCTTTGTCTTTATCTTCTTTAATTTTAATTCTTTGCGCCGTCTCAAGGGCTTGGTTAAACCAGTTAAGCTCGACTTGCGCGTTTACTATTATCAACAGAGCCTGAGACTTACCGTGTGGCTCTTTAATCTTATTTGTTGTTGTCATAGTGGCTGTAAAATCTTTTGTAAATTTCTGGGCTTGTCTTGCCTGTATTACCACAATTATCTTGAGAACCTGTTCTCGATGGTAAGGAATTTCAAGTTTTTCATAAATTCTATTTGCCGTTTCCAGAACAGCAGTAAATTCTCTATTATCGCACTCTTCCTTGTTGACTATTTCCAGCAAAAGCCCTTCTCGATCTATAAGGCTAAGACTTGCAATATTTTCTTCAATCATTTCAAGCGCTTTTGCCAACTCTCCAATCTTAGCTTGCGTACTAGCTATTTTAGAGAAATCATATACCTGGTTGCTTTTGTATTCAATATTTTGAGCTAGTTGTTTCGCTTGGTTCAATGAAATTTGTGCTTGCTCTTTGTCCCCTAGTTTTGCTTGTACCTCAGCCAAAGATATCCAGGAATCTTCTAAATCACTTGTGAAATCAATTCGTTGCAGAGTTTCGCGGGCCTCGGAAAATAATCCTAAATCTGCTTGTATATTTGCTATTTCAATCCAGAGCAAAGTTGGAGGCTTTAGATTTTCAATTTTGTGAGTATTTTCAATATTTTCAATAGCTTGAGCAAAGATAGTTATTGCCTCCTGCTTGTCTCCTATTTCTATTTGGGCTTTTGCTAGATCACCCATCCACCATATCCATGCCATACTTGGAAAAGTTTTTCTGGGAATTTCCAAGGTTTTGACAAAGATAGCTCTGATTTTGACAAATATAGCTCTGGTTACTTGACTATTTCCTTTCTTTAATTGCGCTTTTAATATATTTGATAGTGGCAACACCTCCTTGAGTTCTACAATAGTCAATTCTGCAATTTTCAGGGCATCTTGAAAGCGATCGCGATCGATGAGAACTTGGTAAAGTTCGCAGCGAGTATGATATTCAAAAAGTTTCTGATGCAAAGCAATACAGGTTTCCTCACTGACTTCAAAAATATACGCGAGGAGATAAGCGGCATAACTTGCATAATCACATGGCCCATCAACAGTCCAATTTATTGGCAAAAGAGGCAATTCCTTTTGCTGCAACCGCTTCAAGGTTTTCCTGGCTTCCTCCAATTGACCTGTATCTTTCAATTCCCATGCTAACAATAAATACCACACTACACTGGGCTCAATTTCATACAAATCTGTCAGTTTACACGCTCGTTCTAAACTACCTTTACGCAAAGCATCTAGAGGTGAATCTTGCGCTGTTGTTTGCAACAGTCGCCGTGCGTGTAACAGCATAAATTCTGCCATTTCTCCTGCTTTGTCTTCCTCAGCGGCCGCTAACAAGGCAGTCTGCACCGTCTTCAAAGGCAAGTCAGGCTCATCGGGAAACTGTTTAATAGAGTGCGAGTAAAAGTCTTCGTTACGTGCGATCGCATACAACTCCTCCCAGTGCTTCACATCCCGCAAGTGTTCCGCATAATGCCGGAACGCATAAGGACTCTGGTATTCGTCCCACTGAGCGCAATATTTAATCAGTTCCTTCTGAGATTTTTTGGTATTCGCTTGGATTTCAGGCAGGACGGCAAATTGTTCGGCTAATATCGAATGAGCGAAAGAGAATACGAGACAGTCCTCTAACTGACGAATTTTGAACCATCGACTTACCTGCCACGGCAGTCCGACTGGACTTTCTCCCATGAGTTCTACTAAATCGTCAGAAGATAGCTCTCCTTTGGCAATAGTCAGAAAATAGAATATCTTTCGCATATCTGGGCGAGAACGCCAATCTTCTAATCGATTTAAGGCTTGGTATTGCTGACGAATGTACTCAGCAAAACCCTTGGGTGTTGCTGCAAGTGTTTTGCGGATTGCACTTTCCTCACCCTGTTGTGCTACTTCTAACAACTCATCGATTAAGTATTTAAGAAAAAGTGGTATTCCTTCAGTACGATCGCACACCTGCGTGACAAAAGTTTCGTCCTGTGCCAAAGTTACTAACTCACCCTTACCAGTTTCTTGTAACCAGTTTCCGATCGCACAACGGGGTAAAGGATCGAGGTGTATCGGGTCAACATCATTTGTCCAACCAGACAAGTAGTCTGGCTTCTCCCCTTCAGAGGCTCTCGCTGAGGCAATAACAAATACATTCTGAGGCAAAGGAGTAGGAAAGGGTGGTGGGAAGGGATGATCGGCTTCATCTAAACCATCTAGGACAACAACTAAAGGTTTATCTTTCCAGTCTTTAACAATGCGATAAAGCTCCTCGCGCAATTCCTTTTGATCTTGGGGCAACGGTTTACTCAATTTGCAGTAATCATAAATTTGTTGCAGTAGATTGCGATAGGCATTAGCGACTGGACGGGTAATTTCTTCACGCTGAATGAAAAAGTGATAAGCGATAAAACAATCGTTTCCCTGGCGTGATTTTACCCAATTTGCTAGGAGTGCAGTTTTACCAAAACCAGCCTTGGCGGTAATAATTTTCCATCTGTTGTCGGATTGATGTAAGAACTTATCTAGGAGGTCTAGCATCTCGGAGCGCCCAACAAAGAGCTTGGTGTATTCCTCCACAAGTGCCAAGGTGCGATCGCTAACCTCCGATCCTCTACAAGACCGCATCTCAGTGTCAATATGATTTTTCCGTTCAGACTGTGGTGGCTCTTCCTTAATCTCTTCCCAATTCAGTCCTAAAACCTCACAATAAGCCTTAAATGCTCTTGTTTTTATAGATTTTTTCAATAAAAAATGGTTAAAACTTCCATAGGAGATTCCCTGGGCTTTTAATTCTCCTGATTCGATTTCTGATTCAAGCTTTGTATAAGTAGTAGAGTTATAAACTGAAAATATTTTTTCTATTGCTCTTTTATTAAACAGATTACAACTTTCAAGTTGTCGGCGATTTAACTTCATCTCTTTCGTCCATTTCTTTTCCTGAAAACATGACCACACAAGCCAGCAACTCGCTTCTGGAATAGCTTTACTATTCTCCGTTTTAGTCCATTCCTTTTTGGTTAAGGCTTGGTCAATGTGTAATTTTCCTTCTTCCGAAGCTTTCAGTGTCGAAGCCATACACATAATTTATGATATGTCAAGATCAATTTTAGATCATCTTATATCCGATCTAAATACGATCATGCCAAACCCTTACTAACTCACGATTATGGAAGTGTGAGAAGAACAGTTGGCCAACGAACTTCTCCTTTGTTCAACAAACCACAGAGGAGAAATCAAATGAAAACTTGCGAAATTACTGGTTACATCAAGCGGATTGAGCAGCTATCAGGTAGCTTGTCAGGTATCCAAGAAGGACATTGGTGTGTCCTTTCCGAATCAAGTCACCTGCTCATTCATGTCCAATCTGTACTCAAAATGCCTGTAGGTGAAACCGACTTGCTAGACGGGAGTGTGGGGCGACATTGGTCAAAATATCGCAAAAACCAGCCTTGGGCTACCCATAAAGAGGGAAAGTGTACATACAAGTTCCCAGATGGGCGCTACTGCCACCCTAACACTTATCACTTTGACGAGCTGGGGAAATATCGCGAATGGGAACAGACTATCTATCGCCGGACAATCATGCCGGATTACTTAGAGCGTAAGTACGGCAAGATTAGGGGTTAGATTACCACAGGAGGGGCGGGCAAAGTTGTTTTGGTTAAATGCGATCGCCCTTATTTTCCCTGCATTGCGCTCGGCCGTCTCCCGTCCCAAATCCATCCTTCGCTGCTACTTTAGCTTGCGTAACTCAGTGTGTCGGCATTTATGAGGACTTGTCAAAGCTCGATCGCCTTTCTCATCCCGAATCCCAAAGGGGCGATCGATCGATCTTTTCCATCCACATATCCCAAAAGCGATCGCC
Organism: Microcoleus sp. T3_B1; assembly: GCF_036700445.1. Lineage (NCBI taxonomy): Bacteria > Bacillati > Cyanobacteriota > Cyanophyceae > Oscillatoriales > Microcoleaceae > Microcoleus > Microcoleus sp. T3_B1. Next base: position 58,868 of record NZ_JAUBOX010000032.1, on the reverse strand, counting down.
CTTATTTTATTTACTCGCGCACATATTCAACTTGTTAACATGATAACATATCAGCAGAACAGGTGTACGATCGTGAGAATATAAAAATTGGAGGAAACCTAAATGGGAAAAAGTACAGAAGTGCCAGCCAAGCGACACGACCCAAATTACATACAGCTATCGGGAGATGTCCGAAAAGAACTAGGACTTCAGTTTAAAGCTGCGTGTACTCTCAAGCAGCTAAATATAGGAGAAGGGTTGGAAGAAGCAATAGAAATATGGTTCCAGGCTCAGCAAGCCCCCTCATCGAGCAACACCAGCAAAAAGGGGGGCGAGTGAGAGATCCAGATCGAGAAAAAGAAGAGCTTGGCAATCCCATCAACGAACCCGTACAAGCGTATAACCTAAAAGAAGCGAAAAAGAAATGCCAACAGCTAGCAACTGAATATGAACGGTCTCTTGCAGATGTTCGGCCTGAAGGCAAAGCCTGGTTTCGCTGCTACTTTCAGTGAGGGAAAATCCATGAAAATTCGAGAATCAGTTGGTCAAAGTGTATGGAATCATTCTGAGGGTTGGTGCTGCGAGCCTCTTGACCCCATACCGCCCGGTCATATTGCCCTAGCCGTTGAAGCGATAGATATTAATCTTGTAGACTGGGATATCGAAGAAATTGGCGAAAAAGCAGGTTTTGATATTCAGTACAAATACACGGGAGTCAATGACCCGAAAGATTCATCTTTAGCTTGCGTAAGTCAGTTTGTGGGTATCTATGAAGACTTCTCAAAGCTCGATCGCGATTTGGAAGCTTTGATTGCAGCCGGCATCCCGCGTCATTTATTTAAAATACTGACTGACAACGATGACATCGATTTGAAGCCTGTAACGCAATACCTCAAAGCAGTTTCCTAATGTTTTGGGTGTAACGCAATTGTTGCTTTTTCAAAGTGCGTGAAGCGGAGCTATCCCGTAGGGAATCGCCCTTATTTTCCTAAAGTGCGATCGCCCTACAATAATGTCAAATATATTCAATCCTTCCGATCATTTCTTGAGGTGTATAGACTTCATAAATTAAAATCAAACTACGGATAATCTCGCCAATAGAACGAGAATTAGGAGGACAATAGACAATTCCCGGATAATCGGTGGTATCACTTGCCATAATTAGAAAATCATCATCCTGAGTTAATATCACGCGCTGCTCTTAGCGAATAAACGCTAGGTGTGACTCATCGCTTTTAGTACGCAACCCTGCATCAACTGTTGTCGTCACATCTATCCCGTAACGACGTAAACCGCGCGCAATATTAGAGTCAATATGTTCGTCTAAATGAAAACGAATTTGCTCACTCACCTCTAATTGCCCTCAATTTTTCTTGTAACGGAGATGGTGGACTATTACGCTTTAATTCTTCCACAATAGCTCGACTTTCAGCCGTGCGACGATCGATTTCTTCTCGACGATCGTAATAATAGGTCATTGCTGCATGAACCGATGCCAGTGGCAGATCGTACTTTCCCGCGATTTCTTCTATAGAAATCCCCATTTTGAGATACATTTCGGCGATGTGTGCTACAGCAATTCGATGACCGGCAATGCACGGCTTACCACCAAGTACCCCAGGCGTAATTTCGATATGTTCTGTGATGACGGATTCCTTAGACATTATAGTTTAAGGCTATTAATTGGTAATTTTTAAGCTCTTTAATATTAGCACAAATAGTCACCGTTACAGGAAATTGTAGGGTGCGTTAGACATTAATTCTTTCGATTTCAACAGGTTGGAAGGATCAGACGCACCCTACGGACAGTATTTCGATCGCCCCCACCATCAACTAGATGCAAGCTAGATCCAGTCCGGCCTGAATCGCGGGGTGTCTAGAAGTATAGAATAGAGGTTGCGGAACCGGCACACCGCCCGATCGCTCGCCCCCAGCAATTTGTTACCCTAAAAATAGAATCTCCCCTCCCTCAACTCCCTCCCATGAACAACGCTTCTCCCCTGATTCAAACGATAACTCCAGAACGCTGGGCCGGGTTTAGTATGGACTTTATAGGGGCGGGTTACACGGGTTTGTTGGTCAAAAACGGCCGCGCCGTGCGTACCCTGAAATCCGGGCGACATTTCAGCTTTGCCCTTCCCCTGCTGGAACAGTCTCAAATTGTCCTCGTAGACACCAAACTCCGCAATTTGGATGTACAGTCGCACGGAGATTTTTTGTCTAAGGATCGATTTTTAATTGATGCCACTCTGACTGTTATTTATCAAGTTATAGATCCGAAACGGGTAGCTTTGGAATTGTCCGATCCTATAGGTGCTTTAGCAAGTGCAGTTAAGGATTGTATGGGATTAGCGATCGGGCAAATACCCCTACAACAGCTTATTAGTCAAGGACGGCTGTTGCTGCGCCAAAATTTGCTCGATCGCGTCCAAGATTTTTATACCCTGGGTTTTAACTTAGAAGACGTGCGAATTGGCGATGTCAGCTTTCCCGAAACCAACGGAGTTATTCGCCAAGTTGAGGGAATGAGTGCCCGACAGGAAGCAGAAAATGCCGCCGCCCTGCAAATGAGAATTGCCGAAGCAGGCCGCCCGATTGTTCCTCAATCTCCCGTACAGCAGTTAAACTTAATTTCAGGTAATTCTCCTGCGAGTCTTCCAGCTTCAGACACAGCAGCAGGGTTCGATCGCGATTTACAACAACTAACACAACAACTTGCTCAAAACAGTCTCCCTGCTGGGAGAAATCCTCCCCAACTTGCACCAACCGTACTCGCAAGCAGTGATCGCCAAACAACCGCATATTTAATCTACAAACTTTCTGGAGAGGCGATCGCCCTAACAGCCAATCCATTTACAATTGGACGCGAACCGACCAACACTTTAGTGTTACAAGATCCGCAAAGTTCGCGCTACCACGCTCAAATCCGCCGCGCCAATGACGAACTTGGTAAACAGCGGTATCAGCTTGTCGATAGCGGCAGTTCCAACGGCACTTTTGTAGGAGGGCAGAGGCTGGCTGCTAACGAGCCTTTTTGGCTACCAAACGGCTGCGAAATTGCCATCGGCGACCAAAAATGGATCTTTCAAAATTCGTGAGTGAAAGATATGAAGATGTTTTTAAACAGCAGATAAACACAAATGAATCCCATCAGCGTTCATCTGTGTTTATCTGCTGACATCTGCGGTTAAAAAACCCCAATCAAAGTAACTTGCTTTAAAGGATATACAAGTAAAAAATGCCGAATATACCGTCAAGATGAATGTTTTTTTTAACCGCAGATAAACACAGATAAACACAGATAAATTCCATCGGCTTTCATCAGTAAGGTTTCTATAGGGGCGTTACCAAGAGTCCCCGCCCTTCCCACACAGCTTGACCGAAAGCATCCAGGATACCCGCCACGTGATTCATCCGTCCAGAAATAAAAAACCTGTATCCAATAAATGAGCCCCCGAATTTATCCGTGGGGTCAATGCTTCAATTCTAAAATCTAAAATCTAAAATCTAAAATCGATTGACACCTTCTCCCTCCCCAATTCCCTATACTCCCAGGTAGAAGTCTCTTGCCAACCCTAGGGGGGATATCTCCACAAGCATTTCGAGCGACAATTTGTCAAGATGGAAAATATAAGTAGAGGACAACCTGATGAACTTTTCTATACAATCTGTTTACAACTGGTACCGCGACACCCTCCGCAACCCCAAATACCGCTGGTGGATTATTCTGGGAACCCTGGCATATCTGGTAAGCCCGATCGACATTGCCCCAGACTTTCTCCCCGTCATCGGACAAATTGACGATGTGGCGATCGCAGTCTTGCTGATTTCCGAAGTGTCCCAAATGGCGATCGACTACTTTAAATCCCGCCAAACAGAGACAGCTTCAGCATCCGAAGCCACCGGTGCCAATTATTCAGAAGCCAACGGCAGCACCGTTGACGTAGATGCAGTTTCTGTAAAATAATTGCCAAAAATAATCGAGCGCTACAACCCCGACTTCTTCAAGAAACCGGGGTTTTTGTTTTTTAAATGGCAACTGCTCAGATCGTGCTCCAAAGCTGGTAATTTTAACTATGATCCATCTGTGCTAACAACAAATTTTTATAGATGAAGTTTAGCGAAATAGTACAAAAACTTAATTTAGCCACCAGTCGCACCCTCACAGCGTCGGTTGCTACCGATCCAGAAATTACAGGCGCGGCCCCTGTTGATGAAGCTGCATCGGGCACAATCAGTTACATAGAAGGTGCTAAATTTGCCGTTCATACAGCCACTACAAATGCTTCGGCTTTAATTTTGCCCTTAGATGAAAGTCTTCAAGCTCAATGCGACGATCGCAATATTGCTTGGGTTGCCGCAGCAGATCCGCGATTGCTGTTTGCTGAAACGATCGCCATTTTCTATCAACCGTTTCGCCCAGCATCCGAAATTCATCCCTCAGCCGTCGTTCACCCCTCAGCAGAAATTGGTGAAAATGTCTATATCGGCCCCCACGTCGTTATTCAAGCAAAAGTCAAAATTGGCAGCAACGTTTGCATTCATCCAAATGTCGTAATTTACCCAGATGCGGAAATAGGCGAAGGCACTGTTTTACACGCTAACTGTGTCATTCACGAACGTACTCGCATCGGGGCAAATTGCGTGATTCACAGCGGTGCGGCGATCGGTTCCGAAGGTTTTGGGTTCGTGCCGACAGCCACAGGATGGGTGAAAATGGAGCAGTCTGGCTGCACTGTATTAGAAGAGGGCGTTGAGGTTGGCTGCAACAGCACGATCGACAGGCCCGCTGTCGGAGAAACCCGCATCGGCCAGAATACAAAAATCGACAATTTAGTACAGGTAGGTCATGGCTGTCAAGTAGGGAAAAATTGCGTTTTTGCCGCTCACGTTGGCATGGCTGGCGGAGTAAAAATTGGCAACAATGTAATTTTGGCAGGTCAAGTAGGAATTGCCAATCAAGCCAAAATCGGAGATGGGGCGATCGCCACTGCTAAAGCCGGAATTCACAGCGATGTGCCCGCAGGTGCGATCGTGACGGGCGTTCCAGCAATTCCGCATAAATTATTTCTCAAAGCCGCAGCCGTCTACAACCGCTTGCCCGAAATGTACCAGTCTCTGAGGCAAATTCAGCGCAAGCTCGATCGGTAGTCAATTGGCAGTAGTCAGTTGGCAGTTGGCAGTTGGCAGTTGGCAGTTGGCAGTTGGCAGTAGTCAGTTGGCAGTTGGCAGTTGGCAGTTGGCAGTAGTCAGTAGTCAGTAGTCAGTAGTCAGTAGTCATTAGTCATTAGTTATTAGTTATTAGTTATTAGTCATTAGTTAACAGTCAACAGTCAACAGTTAACAGTCAACAGTCAACAGTTAACAGTCAACAGTCAACAGTCAACAGTCAACAGTCAACAGTCAACAGTTAACAGTTAACAGCCAACAGTCAACAGTATTATAGTTGCAACCCCTTAAATGTGGAATAGTATAACTAACCTGCGACTGCTGTCGCCGTCAATACCAGCAATTGTCAAAATAATCTTCTTTTTCTTGACTTGGATTGTTGTGTGGCTGCCCATAGCAATTGTGCTGGCGATCGCCCTCAAATGGCATCCGCCCCAACCCCTGGGAAACAAAAAATTACCTTTACTAGCTTCCCTCTACGTGATTGTCCCCTTCATTTTATGGGCGACAATGTGGATTGAAAACACCTCTTTTACCAATTGGGGTTGGGATTGGCAACCCGCAGTTTTGATGTCATTAATGCGGGGATTAGGATTAGGAATAATTAGTTTAGTAATTTTATTCGGTCTGCAATTAACCGCAGGCTGCATCGAGCTAAAAAAAAGCGAAAATTCCACAGAAACAGGCGAAAAAACAATTAATTTTTGGACTTTAATTTTTAGCCCTGCTAGTCTGCTGACTCTGTTATTAGGATTGTGGATTAGCGCCACAGAAGAGTTAATCTTTCGCGGCTGCTTGCAAACAATCCTCCAGCAAGATTACTCAATGCTAATCGCAGCAGCGATCGCCAGTTTCATTTTCGCGATCGCCCACCTAATTTGGGCCGCCAAAGAAACTCTACCGCAACTGCCCGGATTATGGCTGATGGGGATGGTTTTAACATTAGCCCGCATCGCCGACAATGGCAGTTTAGGATTGGCGATCGGCATTCACGCAGCTTGGATTTGGGGTATAACTACCGTAGATACAGAAGGGGCAATTAAACCTACTTCTACCGTACCAGAATGGATTACAGGAATTGCCGCCAAGCCGCTAGCCGGTGCAGCCGGAATTCTGTTATTGCTAGCAACAGCAGCCGTGCTTTTGTTAATTTAAATAAGACTTACCCTAAAAAATCCGGTTTCTTATAAAAGATTGGCTCTCCTATATTTGTGGTATAAATGATAGTATAGCAATCCTCAATCATTTGTGAATTTCTTACTCCCTCCCCTTACCAAGGGGAGGGTTGGGGTGGGGTTAAAAAATTTATGGCTCATGTAGGATTGCTATATAAGCGTCTTCCTCATCCGGGATAGGGGGATCGCACAACGATAATTTTTATTTTGCTGAGCACCATAAACTCAGGACATTTGGATTATGATATCAATTCCGGTGGTACTCCTCATAATAGTTGACTGTTAATTGTTAACTGTTAATTCGAGGTCGCCCAACTCAATGATTGTTGAGTGTTGAATGTTGACTCGATTTTACTGCCGACGATCAAGCGCGGATTTGATATGATATCTACTCTGTTGAATCAAATATTCAAAGGACGTGATGGCGGTGGTGGCATGGGCGGTTTAGCGATCGCCAGAGACTTAGAATAGCGAGCCTCTAAAACACCACTTCTAAACTGAGCCACTTTTTCTCCCTTCCTGTGAAATACTATCACATTAACCCGACTGCTGTAAATAGTCAGATACCGCTGTTTGACAATGAAGGCAAGAATAATAAAGACAACACCGATAAAAATACTGAGAGTCGGAATTCCTAACCAAAACAGCCACCAAGTACAACCCTCTCCTGTTTCAATCGCTCTAACATCCTCAATCGGAATAAACACCTCTTTTGTTTCTAATCCAAAAAAAGATTCCGAGCTGATTTGTAACATTTCGCCAGCCAATTTAACCGTAATTGTGCCATTACTTTGAACTGGAACAATCCCCACAATTTGACCAGGTGTACCGCTGATTTGGATGAGTTGATTAGATTTCATATTTATTGTCTATTGGCGGTAAGGCAGAAACTCGGAAAAGCTATTAGATCGCCTCCTTTTAGGATTTAGCACGTCCGAAGAATTGTATAACAACAACCTCGACCTATTTGTTGACTCAAACTTGCTCTACCTATCGCCACAAGTACCACTAAAACCTCCTGCGTATAATAGGCAAGCTGATGCCCATAGCTGTAAGGTAAATTTAACTTGCTGGCAACGGGTTTGAGGACATCTGCTGCTTCATCTTTATTAACTTGATGTCCCTTGAGTTGATTGTACAAATACTCCACTACTTCACAAGTAATGTTTTTTGTAAATACGATTGTAGGTCTTTGAGCCTTAATCACATCTACTCGATAGTTTGAGCCTTCACGGTAGACGAGGTGGCAGTTGCGTAATCTAACCTCTCCAATCAATTCGCTCTCCATCTGTTCCTCCTATTTGATTCTCTAAGCAATTAGCAGCGATCTATCTTGGGCAATTTACAAATAAAATTGCTCATCTCATGTTTACTAAAACCCAAACTCTTCCCCAAGTCTCCGCCTCAAATCTCCAGATAGTGGTAATTGGCGGATTTCTTTGCAAATTGCAGCATGAGATTCTCCATTTTGAATTCGCTGCCTGTAAATTCCAATTAACAGCGCTTCAAGACCGTACTTAGATAACATTTCTGTCGCTAAACCGATGATGCCCAGCAAGGCAATGCCACCGAACATTCCTGCTGGCCCACCTAACATTGCCAAAGCCGTCGTAATTGCGGCCGCTCCTGCAAAACCTGTAGTTGCCATCACAATTAGAAGTAAAATCACAGGCAATCCTAGTCCAGCAGCTTTCCTAACAAACTCGTCCATAATGTCGCTCCTAGTCTGTATATAGAGGGATTAAAAATCAGAGATTTTTGTTTTTTTGCCTTAACTTCCCTTTAACAAAAGCCTTCAATGAAACAAGCCCAAAAATTTATTTACTCATTTCATGAATTTTTACTAATTTATTGAAGTATTTGGTAGGTGTTTAAGTTTGGTCTCTAGTCTCTTACCTCCTTCCACTCCAAAAACTTGATAGACAAATCATTGTTACTACGATCGCCTAGTTGAAGAGCATTATCCATAATTCTCCTGAATTCATAACCCTGATTGGGGGTTAATACACCGCCAAGCGGAACAGTCAAAAATTCGACTACAGCTCCGTCTCGTTTATCGATAAATTGGACGCTGATAGACTGAACTTTAGCCGTCTTACTTTGCTTGTTGGTCAACCGCCCTACAAGGAATCGCTGAGTTCCTGTATTTTCCATCGCTAATCCAGTTAACTCCAGTCCATTCACGAGCTGAACCCTAAAAGGGTCTGGCTTCCGCGTGTTTTCAGGTGGTTTGGGAAATCGACAAAGCTGATCGAGAGATTCATACTGTTTTCTTTCAGAATTCAACTGAAAACACCCCGGATACTCTTGGGCGATCGCCCTCGGAAACAGATTGAAAACAGACAGAAGCGCGATCGTCGGTAAAGCGGTTATCAACTTGACCCACCTAAACATGGCCTTTTACTCTCCAATCGAGTAACGATACTCATCAGTTGTTTTAGTCCAGCAGTTTTCACAGGTAAATCTGGTTTCGACCTCTACTGATTAACCAGGGTCAAACCCAAAAATTATGCAAAGCTGAGGGGGAAACTGTATTCAGGTTCGCTGAACTCAGAAAGCTCTCCGGCTGCGCCGACTTTCTGAAACATCCACCGCGCCTAACTGAGATCAATGTATCAAGTATAGTTCTAGTTTGTCAAGCTAATGCTCAAAAAAAACTCATCAAGTGAGATAATTCTCTCAAAAGTCGATTGCAAAACGCTCTAGCCCCTCTAATGGCAACTGAAACAAGCTCTAAACCTCTACCAATCAAGTATCCCGATCGAGCAATGGCTCCAAATTTCAGCCGATCGCCCCTCAACTATTCTCTTTTGTATCTCGTTTACCTACTTCTAAGTGAGACAAATGCCCATATAATCAAATTACAGCCCAGAAGCCTCTGTTTGCGCCACCCCTCAGTTCTTCTGTTGTCTATCTCGTTTATCTCGTGATAAGTGAGAAAAATGCCCATATAATCAAGTTACAGCCCAGAAGCCTCTGTTTCCGATGCCCAAATTTCTGTGTTAGCTTACTTCCAGCGATCGCCCCGTCCTTTCCCAGCTATCTTTGAGTAGAACCGCCCGCTTTGTAATACCTGTATTCAACGTAGTATGAAACTTCCCGAAGATTTTTTAATAACTTTAGCCACTAAAGTTGGCATTTCCGAAAACGAATTTGAAGTCTTATCAAGAGCAATCAAAGGCGAATCCATGTCTGATATTTCAGACCAGCTTCGCGTTCGCAAAGATGCCTTACAAAAACGCCTGGGAGAAGTGTATAAAAAATTTGAAGTTCAAGGTGCCGGGCCTGGAAAATTAGCCAAACTCCAGCAAATTCTCGTAACTGAATACCAGAAACAAGTTGCCAATAACCGTCACGATGCTACAACCGATCGCGAAGTTTATCCAACCGTAGAGAATACCCGCTTCCAAGACGCAACTAACCCTCAATTCTCACCGCGTATTGATTGGGGAGAAGTCCCTGATCAAGAACCTTTCTACGGACGTAATTCCGAAATAGAAACTCTCAAAAAATGGATAGTAACAAACCGTTGTCGAGTAGTCACAATTTGTGGCATGGGAGGGATTGGCAAAACAGCATTAGCTACCAAAACTCTACAACAAATTCAAGGGGAATTTCAAACCATAAGCTGGCGAAATCTCGCCACATCGGGCCCCCTTGAAAAACTATTGCCAGACCTCTTGCAATTCCTATCTCATCATTCAGAAATCGACATTCCAAAACCCAGCAACTCACTCATCTCCCAATTAATAGAATATTTGCGTTTAACCCGCTGTTTATTAGTATTCGATGAAGTCGAAACTATCCTCCAAAGCGGACAGCTACCAGGACAATACCGCCCCGGATACGAAAGTTACCGGGAACTCTTCCAACAAATAGCACAAACCTCTCACCAAAGTTGCCTGCTTCTCATCAGTTGGACTCCCCCTATAGAAATCGATAATTTAGCAGAAAAAACCTTACATTATCGAGCTTTAGAACTGAGTGAGTTACCAGAAAAGGATGCCAAACAAATCATTTTATCCGCCCCCCACGTTTCTACTTCAGAGAGTAATTTACTATCCGAACTCATTTACCTATATGGGGGCAATCCCCTCCTTTTAAAAATAGCTGTCACTCACGCTCAAGATATGTTAGCGGGCAATTTAGCACAACTCGTCAAAAAAACTCCGTCGGTTATTGAGGCCATTGTCCGAGATTATTTTGAGGAGCAATTTCAGGAGTTTCATGAATTAGAAGTAAAAGTATTGTCTTGTTTGGCGAGCAATAAACCCGCCACCCTTAGCGAGTTGCAATTCAGTCTACTATTTGCTGAAGACTTATCAGAATTGAAACTGGCTGTAGAAATTCTAATCGAGCGATCGCTCCTGCAAGCCCTCACCGACTCCGGGGAAGAACGCCTGACAGTCAGGCCGCAGGCTAGGCGATTTGTCACCCATCAATTAATTGCTAAATACCTGAATCAAATTGGTTACAAGAAATACTTAGAGAGTGAGTTACAGACGGCAAAATGTTATTTAACACAAACCCTTCGCTACAATCCAGAACTGCCAGCAGCTAACTACAATTTAGGGTCAACCTACGAAAAACTCGAAGATTTGCCCAACGCTCGCCAGCACTACAAAAAAGCAGCAGAATATAAAAACAGTCGCGCTGCCGGTGCTGCTGTCAATAATTTAGCTCGATTGGAAATTCTCAGCGAAAATTTTGACATAGCGGTAGAGCTAATTCTCTCCATTTTGCCACAAGTTAATGACAAAATGGTGCAAGTCACGCTCCACAAAAATCTGGGATGGGCTTATCTAGGGCTGCAACTTTACAGTGACGCCGAGACTCACTTGCAAAAAGCAATTGAATTAGATAAATTCTATACTGTAGCACACTGCTTGCTAGCACAAGTTCTCGAAGCAAAAGGGGATACAACAGCAGCTCTTTCTTGCTGGCAAAAATGCCTGAATTGCTCGACACAAGGCCAACAACAAGAAGGTGTGGCGTGGAAACTTCCAGAATTAAGTATTTGGAAGAGTTTTGCCCGCGAAAGGCTCAGTGCTTCGGGCCGAGAAGCTAATTAATTAAATTACAGTAAGCTGTTCTCCATTTAAATTGTGTGTCAAAAATCACTCAAATTATTGTGGGATGGGCTTCTAGCCCGTCCCGAATATGCAATTTAAACACGCAACAGCTTAGGGTGCGTCAGTAGTTCTCAGTTTTTCGCTCCTACTTCACCATTGAACTAGCTGACGCACCCTACTGAAAGCTCGCTAGCAATTAAAGTTATTTAGTTCGGAGGAACTATCGGATCGTCCTCTCCAGAACTGCATTGTGTTCGGCGCTCAGCTTGGGCAATTTCCATCAAGGGATAACTACCAATGGCTGATACTAAACTTGCCTCTATATTGGCAATGATTTCTCCCGCAGCATTGGGAACCCCCATTACTAATAATGTCAGGGGGGTAGATGAAACTATAGGTATCACAGCTCGTTTCTCCGTCAAAGAAAGGGATAAGGGAGAAGCGAGTTGGCCAACTGCGCTCTATTATTAACCAGGGGGTAGGGAGACAATTATGCAAAATTTTAATAAAAAATGTCGCCTCATCAAGCTGCAAACGTTCTCAGTGCTTGCTTTACGGATTATTAAATTTTCTGTAAATCTTACATTGAGAGGCAATTAAATCCTAGGCAGAGTACATCTCTGAGGTAAAATTAAGTCTAATCCTTTAATTGCTCAGGCATAGTCTCATGCCAATTCCCAAGCTTAGTGAAGCGACGAGCCAGCATAATACCTCTGCCACCTCCCTCAAGCGCGGTGAAACTTACTATTTAGCGGGTAATGTTACTAGCGCTGTCCTGCGTGGCAATTATCGTGCAAGCAATAGTGGAGGGTTCTGCTGTGCAACCTTACCGTATTACGATAAACTTTGATGACGCTAATGTGGCATCATCAAATTGCACTTGTGCTTACGATCGCGTTGGGTGGTGTAAACATATTGTTGCTACCATGTTATTATGTCTGCGACAACCACAAATAATTGAGCAGCGCCCCACACTGCAACAGTTACTCGATCGCCTCAACGATATACAAACCCAGCAATTAATACAACATTTAGTAGAAAAGGAGCCCTCACTCATCGATCCGATCGAACGATACATTAACTTAATTGCTATTCCTACGCCTCCACAGCCACCTACTAAAGCACCCCGTCGTACCTCCATTAATCCGGCTCCTTTTAGACAACAAGTACGACAAATTTTGCGAAATGCTGTGCGTTATTTCGACGAGGGATGGGGGGAAGAAGACCCTATTACAGAAGAAGTTTTAGATGTGATTCAGCAAGCGCAGGAATTGATCGCAGAGGGAGATGGTAACAACGCCTTAGTAATTTTACAAGCCATCACCGCAGCTTGCGTTAAAGATTGGGATGACGTAGAAGAATATGGCGCTGAAAGTTCTGATATAGCTAACGCTTTGGATGAAGCTTGGACAGAAGCCATTTTAACGGCTGAACTAACTGCTGAAGAAGAGATCGATCTCCAGGTGATGTTAAAAGCTTGGCAAGATGAATGGGATTGCGATTTCAGCATGAGCTTGAAAGCTTTACGCCAAGGTTGGGATGACCCCCTAATTCAAGAGGTACTTCAAGGAAATATTACGGGGCAAGAAATAGGAGCTAATGAGGCACCAGAATGTGCTAAAAGCTTAGCATTAATTCGCTTGCAAATCCTCGATCGCCAGGAACGCTATCAAGAATACTTATACTTAGCGCAAGCAGAAAACTGCTCTCAACAATACTTGACGATGTTAAGTCGTTTGGGGAGAGTAGAGGAAGCAGTGAAAGCTGCCGCTACTCAGATGAACTCAGCGGAAGATGCTTTTGCTCTCGCTCAAAGTTTACAAGCACAGCAAGCCCAAGCTGAAGCTCTAAAAATTGCTCAAACTGGGTTGAATTTGTCAGGCAATTGCCTTTATAAACTGGCAATTTGGACGAGTGAGTTGGCTGTTGAATTGGGAGAAAACGAAGTTGCATTAAATTCTAGAATGCGGGTATTTCAAATCAAACCATCCTTTGCCGATTATCTTTTAGTGAAAGAGTTTGCAGGAGACCGTTGGTCAAGTGTGAAAGCAAATTTGTTAGCAACTCTGAAAAGTGATAGAAGTTGGGGAGTTTCTGAAGCACAGGTTGATATTTTTCTTTATGAGGGGCTTATTGAAGATGCGATCGCTGTTGCTGATGGCTTGAGTGGCTACGAATCGGCACTGATTCACCGAGTAATGGGGGCTGCGATCGCCCACCGCCCCGATTGGACGATCGCCAATGCTTGTCGGCTTGCTGAATCGATTATGGATCGGGGAAAATCAGAGGATTACGATCGTGCAATTAAGTGGTTGGAAAAAGCCCGCGCTGCCTATTTACAAATGGGGCAAAATCTTCAGTGGTGTGCTTATCGTTCTCAACTTATGCAAGTACACAATCGGAAGCGGAAATTAATGGGAATGCTGAAGAGTCCAGACTTAGATTGAGGCTGAATTTTACCGTAAACCGGAACAAGTGAAAGCGGCCCAATAAAAAGGGTCAGCAAAAGGGAAATCTAAGCAACTAATTATTTCCAGTCGTTGCAAAGTTTTGTAATTGCGTGTTGCTGTTTCGGCCCGCTTTTCTTCCTCTTGTAGCCATTGTAGGTAGTCGGGGGAACCTTCGGGATAGGAATTACGCTGGTTTTCTGCCAACTGGCGATCGCCCTCCGCCTCTTCAAATTTGCGTTCTAATAAATCAGCAAGTTGGGGAGAATAGCAAGCGACAAATTCTGATCCAGAGAGCGATCGCAAATTTATTTGTGCTTGCTGCAATGCTTTTGGGCGGCTACTTCCTTGCTGCCGAAGTTTGTGATAAAAAATTGAAAATAACGCTGTTGCTAAATCATCTACAGCCCACAGCGTGCTCACAACACTCCGAGCACCCGCACATAAAAAGCCCGTCGATAATGTCAAAATATCATCAGTAATTTCCGTAGTTCCTAACCCTGTTTCACAACAGGATAAAAACACATCAACTAAATGAGGCAGCCGCCAGCCCGGTGTCATTAACTGTCCCAAAGTAATGCTACCATCTGCCAATTGCAGTCGGGATTCTAACGGATTATCAAGGCGAGATTGAGCATGATGGCTAGAGATAATTCCCTGGACTTGTAAAGAAAGTTGCCGATAGTTGCTGACCGTTGCTTGGCTACGTCCTCGTAAGTGTTGTTCATTGCGAATATTATACAGTTTGGCAATTTGTTCACCCTCAAAACTTGCACAGGGTAAATCTTCCGTTGCATCTTCCACAATACCATACATTAGTCGATCGTTGACAGGTGGACGTTTGTGGCAAAATTCTAAAACTTGACAACTAGGACTGTAACGAATAAGAAATTTATCTCCTAAATATTGACCATTTTCTAAAGGTAAAGCAGCAAAAGGAATTTGGTGTAGGCAAAGGTGAGGAACAATAATCAGTTCCTCGATATTATTAAGGTAATGACGAATCAGGTTATCGATTTGCAGACGGCGGGAAAGTTTCGCTAAAAACTGCGGAATTCGCTTTCTCCACTTAGCTTTACATTGTAATTGCTCTTGGGCTGATTTACTTGAATCGCCAGAATCTAAGTAGGGTGTTAGCCAATTTTTATTAATCCATTTTTGTAAGTTTTTGCCTCGTTTTCTGGTTATTTTGTACAAATTTAGTTCGGCTTGTCGCAAAACAAATATATATGTATCTTCCTCAGTAGTGTAAAAATTAAGTATTGCTGTAGTAGGGCGATCGATGAGTTCTTGGATAGCGGTTAAATTAGGGGGACTGACTTGAATTTCGCCCGCTAAAACCGGATCTAAACGTCTTAGTTGTTCCCAAATTAGTTGTTTTTCACTTTCTAAACCTTGGATATTTTCACTAATGGCTTCTAAAGCTGCTCTATTGCGTGTACAATCCATATCAATTAGATCCTTAGCTCTAAATGCAATTAACTTCTGCTTTTTACTTGATTTCTTTAAACCGGAACGTTCGCAATCTATCTGTCGTTGAATTCCTTCAAATTCGGCTAAATATTCTTCTACTTCTGAAGGTATATCTCCATGAGAGTAAAGGTCATTACTGGCAATTAAATCTACTAACCGACGAGAGCGGGAACGTTCTACATATTCAAAAGCTTGTGGAAAATTTTTCGTATTAACTAATGCTTGTACAATATTTTCATAAAGATATATATCTTCTCCTAAAATTTCTTGGCGGCGTCGATCGGTATTAGCCCAAACTCGCAATTGTTCTAAAGCTTCAATACCAAGACTATACCCTTCAATGGCTTCTCTCCATAGTCCTAATTTGAAGGCAATTTGACCTAAAACTTGTCCCGAAATCAGACAAAGTTGTGGGAAAGCTTGAGGCGTTCTGACTTTTAATGCTAACTTAAAGTATTGAATTGCTTCGGTAAACTGCTCTAAATTGTGGTAGAGATAACCTAAATTATTTTGTACAGTTGCCCAATTTTCAGGAAAATCTTTGAGAGTATAAACTTCTAAAGCAGCTTGGTAATAGTCCCGCGCCAGTTTGAGGTTTTCGTCAACACTTCCTTGAGTGCGATCGCTATAAGCATAACCTAAGTTTAATTGCACCATAGCCCAATCTTCAGGAAAATCTTTCTGAGTATAAACTTCCAAAGCTGACTTATAGTAAAAAATAGCCATTTCTAAATTTTCAATTTCATTTTGAATAGTGCGCCTCCTATAGGCATTTCCTAAATTATTTTGGATCATTGCCCAATTTTCAGGGTTAATTTGACGGGTATTTACTTGCAAAGCCATTTGATAGTAATTAATGGCTATTTCTAAGTTATTATCCTCATCTCCTAGCAGACGTTCGCTATAAGCACTACCAATTATATTTTGCAGCATTGCCCACTGTTCAGGGAAATCTGAACGAGTATATATTAGTAAAGCATTTTCATAACATTTGATAGCACTTTCTAAATTGTGTAAAGAATCTCCATAAATTCGTTCACTATGAGCAACTCCTAAATGCTGTTGTGTTTCCGCCCACTGTTCAGGATAATTTTCATAATTACGAACTTGCAAGGCATTATTAAAAGCTTCGATTGCTAATTCTATATTTTCGAGACGGCTACCATATTTGCGATTGAGATAAGCAATCCCTACATTATTTTGAATCATCGACCATTGTTTACGATTAAATGCTTTTTGATAAGATTCAAGACAGGTAAGATAAAGAACAATAGCTTCTTCTACGTTTTCAGCTTGATTCCCTTGAGCATTTCTTAAATAAAAAGTTCCTAAGTTATTTTTGAGCAAACCCCAAATTTCAGGAAATTGACTATAACCGCAAGCATCTAAAGCAATTTTATAATAGCCGAGAGCTTTCTCAAGGTTATCAACTTGCTCTCCTTTAACTCTATTTTGATAGCCATACCCTAAATTATTCTGAATTTTCAACCAATTTTCTAAATAACTCTCTGGATTATAAATAGTTAAGGCATTTTGAGAAGCAGCAATTGATGCTTCAATATTTTCGGAAAGGTCTCCTTTTATTCTCTCTAAATAAGCAACTCCTAAGTTAAGTTGTATCAATCCCCACACTTCTGTAAAAGTCTCAGAATTATACACTTGTAATCCTAATTCATAATATGCAATTGCTCGTTCCAAGTTATCGGAATATTTCCCCGTTGTAGAAAGGTAATAGGAAAATCCTAAATTATTTTGAGTGTTCGCCCAATTGTCGGGATAGTCCTCACGATTATAAACTTGTAAAGTAGCCTCTATCAAACTCCTACCTAATTCTATATTCTGTTCTTGACTTCCCTTGAATCTGCTGAGATATGTCGCCCCTAAATCATTATGAATAAAAGCCCATAATTCAGGAAACTCTTCTTTCTTACAAATTTGTAGAGCAGTTTGATAACACTCAATCGCTTTCTCAAGATTATCAGCACGATTTTCTATTTTTTGACGGTAAGCATCTCCCATACAAAATTGGATCGTACTCGATTGTTCGGGGAAGTCTTCAGCACTATAAACAGTTAAAGCTGCTTGATAACACTCAATTGCTTTTTGGAGATTGTCGTCTCGATTCTCTTCAATTGTAATATAAGCATTACCTAAGCTCTCTTGAGTTTCTGCCCAGTGTATGGGATAATCAGTATAAGTACGGACTTGTAAGGCATTGTGAAAAGTGGCGATCGCCCTTTCAATGTTATCTACTTTTTGCCCTTGAATACGATTATAATAAGCTAGACCCAAATTATTTTGAATTCTTGCCCAATCTGTAGGATTATCCTCTTTTGGATAAACAGCCAAAGCAGCTTGATAATATTTAATTCCTAGTTCTATATTTTCCGATTCATCTCCTTTAACACGGTGGAGATAAGCCAAACCTAAATCATGCTGAATTTCCGCCGTTTTTAAGGGAAACTCTTGACACTTGCACACTTTTAATGCTAATTCAAAAGCAGCGATCGCCCTCTCCAGATTTTCTTCTAAATCACCTTCAACTCTGTCAAAATAAACTAAACCTAAGCGATGTTGAATTACACTCCATAATTCCGGTTCATCGGTATCATTACAACATTGTAAAGCTAATTCATAACACTCAATTGCTCTTTCTAAATTCCTGCTACGGTTCCCAGCAATGCGAATTTGATAAGCAAACCCCAAATGGTTTTGAGCAATCAACCAATCCTTGTGGTAATCTTCCCGATTGAGCGCCGCCGCTACTTGTTGATATCCCGCGATCGCAATTTCAATATTGTTTACACAATCGCCCCGAGTAAATTCTTGAATAAGACCACTAAAAGTGCCAATTACAGTGGCTATATCGTAAGCTTCTTCAGACTCTAATTTCGCTAAAACGTCAGTTGCCCAACTTCGCAAAAACCAATCAAAATTATCATCTAATTTATCTAATTTTTTTTCTAAAATAGGATATACAACTTCTGCATTTCCTTCACTTGCTTCGATTGCTTCCAAAACTTCTAGGAAAAAATTTAACGATTCCTCAGAATTAGCTAATTCCGATCGAATATTAATTAAGTCTTTTATCCTCGTCGCAGCACTCCGCAGCCAGTCAGATCCCTCTTCATTTTCCTCAACCAATAACTCATCTGCTACCTCCTCCATCACCTCTAATAAACCTTCATTAATGAGGTTTGAATAGTCATCCAAAATATCTCCTTCTTCACCATCTGGACAGGTACGTAGCATTTCAATTAGGTGACGATAAGCAGAGTTGAGCTGTTCTTTCATGTTACCTTTTTTGGGTTAATATCATTTTGGTTTTATATCAATTCCGGTTGCACTCAGACAGGATATAGAGGAGACGGCAATCCCCTTGGACTACCCGGATTAATTTTCGGGACATGGGGCACTGCGCCGTGTCGAAAGCTGTGGGTAATAGACTTCTTGCAAAAGTCCTTTCGATCAAATTTTCGGACGGGCTCTCCGGCCCATCCCACAAGAGAAAAAACTTTTTGTGGGACGGGCCGGAGAGCCCGTCCCAGCTATTTTTGCAAGAGGTCTAATATTAATTCCGAGGGTAGGGATTTGATACCACAGGAGTGCAAGTATCTGTATCGTTACAAATATATAGGCAAGCGAGCATGATACTCGCATTCCTAAAAAACGCTTTTTACAAAATGGGGAGGTTCTCAGTTTTTTGAAAAAATATTTAAGCTTTTGTTTCAATATCCCAAATTCCTGCTAATTTATTTAGCATTTTTTGGGCTAACTGTTGGAGGTTGAAATCTGCGGAGAGAACTTTTTCTTCTCGACTAATTTCTCCCATAAAAGCCTGTTGTTCAGGAGAATACTCAACTATTTGGTTGTGAGGATTAATAGGAATACTAGCGACTAATACATCTGCTCCTGCATACCGCCATTTAATGGGCTTGGTAGTTCGGTAAATGCGCTCTAATTGAGCGATAATTTCTGAAAAATTTTGTGTTTCTAAGAGTTGTCGCACTTCTAAGGCTACTGGATCGTCACTTCTCAAAAACTGATTTCCTAATTCCAGACGATAGAGATGATCGATCAGATCATCTAAGTTTTGGAGTTGGGCAATCTGGATCTGGCTTGGCAACGGAGAATTATCCAGTGATGGGGTAAATCCTAGCAGTTTCCCTGAGTCTAAATTTTCGCCAAATTCAACTATTACATAGCCGATTCTGTCTTCTATGGCTGCTGGTGGAACTACGATCGCACTTTCTCCAAACCAAACCGGGCGGCATTCTAATTTACCCATCCCTGGTAACACTAAATCAGCAATATCCCACTGGGCACGGACGACTGGATGCCAACTATCGCCTTGAATTAAATCGGGTTCGTAAGCTTGCCATTTGAGGTAACTATAGACAACATAAACTGCTAAAGTATTCACATAAACTCGTTTGGCAGCCTCATGCTTTGTCAATTCAGGAGCGAGTTGCAGAGTTTCGGCCGCAAATTTTCGAGCAGTGCGGTGAGCATCAGTACCTAGTGGAACTGTCAATAGCGTTGGGTTTGTGCTTTGCATAATTTAATCCTCTCTTGTGTATCCTAGCTCTAATGCGATCGCTTGGAGCAAGGGGCGACAGTTCCTTTCCCAGTGTGATTTTAGAGTTTGGTAGTTGATGTTAAATTCTTTGGCGATCGCAGTAAACTTGTCAGGGGTGGTTTTAAACAGCACCTTTAATGTGAGAACTTGACAGTTACACTCTGGATGATTTTTAGGATGACAGGAGCGAAATTTCCCATCGGGGTCTTCTTGGACGTATTGTTCTAGCTTTTGAATAATATTCTGATAATTTTCTTGCTCTAAAAGTGCGATATAGCCATCCAAACCACTGCGGGTAGGAGTAGAAAAACTTGTTTCTGAAAGCAAATCCAGCAACGCGGTTTCAGTATCTGAGCTTCCTATGGGGGCATCTAAACTGTAGGTGGGCGGTTCAGAAGGTAAATTCAAATCCTTAATGCGCCACTCTAGGTAACTATTTATCCATTGTCGTAGTCGTGTTGAAACATTCGGATCGCTAAGCTTGAACTTTGAGCAAATGCTTTTGTTCACCCATTGCCAGGTTTTATTTAAGGCTTCTAAATAATCGGGATGTGCAGATCGCCGTAGTCCGGGAAGTTCCTGTAGTTCGGCGAGCAATCGGTTCATCGCTTTGCGCCTTTGGGAGCTGTTTTGGGGATACTCGCATACCTCCTCAATTAGTTGGCGCAGCAGTTGATCCATAGGTGTTAAATTAATTATTTGAGTTCTCAACTGATTGTTGCAATCCTTGGAGATTGTCCGCTAACCAGAGGATGCTCTGTGTTCTGCGTGCACCCGAAAGTTATACAGCATATTCCATGTATATTCGGTACACACAACCTTGTCGTAAGTAAGGTGCGTCGCCACCAGTCAATCTGCAAGTTTCATTAAACATGAGCAGCGACGCACCCTACATAACAATGTACCAACAATAGAGCTTTATAGTGTACTTCACGAACCACCGAATATGCTGTAGTTATATCTATTCCGGTTGCACTCCTCATGACTGTTGACTGTTAATCGAAAAACTGAATGATGGTTGAGTGTTGAATTTTGACTCGATTTTACGCCAGACTTTGGAAGCGCGAATATC
Source organism: Microcoleus sp. T3_B1 (assembly GCF_036700445.1). Lineage (NCBI taxonomy): Bacteria > Bacillati > Cyanobacteriota > Cyanophyceae > Oscillatoriales > Microcoleaceae > Microcoleus > Microcoleus sp. T3_B1. The sequence goes on along the minus strand of NZ_JAUBOX010000032.1, from coordinate 37,902 downwards.
ACAGATTTCAGATTAATTCAAGTGTCGATCGATCGTCACAATCGAAACAGGCCGCAACGCATCAAAACGAGTTGAATTCCCCCCAGCCACAGAACGCGACAATTGCACTTGCACGATTCGGTAACTCCAGTGCGGTTCCCGGCGCACCCGATCGCCCATCCAGCTCAAAACAGTAGCAATATCCTCAAAAGCATCCAAAGCCAGGACGATCGAGCCTCCAGGGAGCAGCCGCAGCGCGCAAACGCCCAAAATTTTAGTCAACCCTCCCCCACTACCGCCAATAAAAATTCGGTGCGGAGGACGCAAGCGGTGCAAGATTTCCGGGGCGGTTCCGTGAATCGAGAACACATTTTGCAGCCCAAAACGGCCATAGTTGAACTCGATCGCAGAAGTACCAGAAACCGTTTTTTCGATCGCATACACCTCAGACTGCGGGAATAAACGAGCAATCTCGATCGACACAGAACCGTTACCAGCACCCACATCCCAGACAACTTGTCCCGGTTGCAAAGCCAATTGTGCCAGCACCAACACCCGCACTTCCCGTTCAACCGTCAAACCAGGCTTGTCGCCACAACCGATAAAAGCTGCATCCGGTATTCCCAACAAAGGCAACTTTTCCAAATCCAAAGGTTCCGTCCCCGCCGGGGACTCCCGCAGCATCACAACCACGCTCAGCGGTGCAAAAGACTCTCCCAGCAAAGCTGACAGAGAACGGAGGCCCACGCGCTCGTCAGCAGAACCCAAATTTTCGCAAACCCAAAACTCGTAGCGTGTAGGCAAATCTAGAGCTTTCACCAAATTTGCCAGGGCCGCCGGAGTATGAGTTTCGTCGGCGAGCACCGCAATTTTCTCGACACCGAGTTTGAGTTTTGCCGTCAGTTCCTCAAAATAACGTCCTTGAGAGCCAACAAAATGAGCGTCTTGCCAAGGGATTTGCAAGCGGTTAAAAGCCAACTGCACAGAACTGACGTGGGGGTGAAAACTCAATTTTTCTGCAGGCAATTGGGCAATTAACAACTTTCCCCAGCCGTAGAACAGCGGGTCGCCGGCCACTAAAATTACGATCGGTCGATCGCGGGGTTCCACCGTCTCCCCAGAGGGATATAATTCGGGTTCAGTCGCCCACCAGCGCCGAATTTCCAGAATTGCTTCGGTCAAATCTTCCAACGCCCAGCGCTCTCCGTCGTGCTGGGGAAAATAGCTTAAATGGCGCTCGCTGCCTATTAGCAGAGCGGCCATTTCTACAACCTGCCGCGCCGATTCGCTCAGCCCAGCAGCTCCATCTAAACCTATACCAACAACGTTTACTGTCACTTTTTAAGCAAAAAGTAAAAAACCAGAATTACTGATTTTTCCTGGTTTTTCATAATTTTTTTCCTTGACTTTAATGTCAAACAAAAATAATTAAAGCATGTGAACAAACCAGACGGTCAACTGAGTACAGTTAGACCGAAGGCTTCTTTTTCCTTTTTTTTCTCATGCTTTTTATAGTGAGGTAGTTCCACCCCCACTTGCTAATATAGTATCAGAGTATTTCCCGAGCATCTTGGGGTATAAAAGAATAATTGTCGGTTTCGGTACCGAAACCCGACGAGCCTTTCATCACGCGGGCGTAATTCCCAACGGGGTACGGGGCCCAGCGATCTGATTAATCCCCTCTAAATATACGCCCGGGACTTCCCGGCTGGTAGTTAATAGGCAATATCCTGACTATTGCCACAGGGGAGAGGGGGAGAGGGGGAGAGAGACTGGGAGAGTGGGAGATGGGGAGAGGGGGAGATGGGAAAAAATCTTCCTTCTTCCTTCTTCCCTCTTCCTTCTTCCTTCTTCCTTCTTCCTTCTTCCCTCTTCCTTCGTTAAAACTCAAAAACAGGCCATTCCGGTTGCCGGAGATAGGTGGTCATGTCGTCAAACTTCCGCAGTTCCACTCGGTTTACGGACAGTTCTTGCGGCGTGTCCAGCCATTGCTCGTTTAACTCTGACAGCAAAGCGCACAAGCGAGCGCGGTCAAGGTTCGGCCCGATGTCCCCAAAATAAGCCAGAGTAATGTGTGCCGTAAGATGATATTGCTGTTCAATTCCCAAAGCCATTAAATCGGGATTTTGATAGATCGATCGGCGAAACTCCAGAATTTGCTTGTAAGAGTTTTCGTCCGTCGGTGCCAAACAAACACCCACAGCTCTAGTCATCACCATCAACCCCAGCACTATCCAGCGAATCGGAGGGCCGCCCGCCAAGGGTTTACAGGCGGCAAAACGATCGGCCATGCGCGAGCGCAGTTGCTCCTCAAATTCGGGATTTTTATCAGAGGCATCTCGAAAAGCGCTGCTCCAAATTAAATCGGCTACGGTTAAATGGAAGGTATCAGGAGGCAGTGCCACGATCGCACCCTCCGCTATTTCCTGCAATATCCGTTGTTGGCTCGAGTGCAAATTACTATAAAATGCAGCATTTTCTGCATCTTCCCCCGCAGGGGGCGTAATCACCGAATAACCTGGAAAAGGTACAGGATTTCTCCGGCCTGCTTCGTCGGGCTTAAATTTTGGAGATTCCTGAATGTGTTCCACCTGGGACTTGTAGGAGTCCAGCAGCGTCATTCGCGCCACCCGATTTACGTAAGCTTGATAAGTATCATCCAATCTTGATTTCCTCGCGGTGACATACTCCCACACCAAATTTTATATTATGGCGCGGGCTTCCAACAGCCCTATTCAGGATATGTTGGACAAGCCTCGCCTGCAACTCTGATTTTTTTGGCTAGTGAGCGTTTATGCAAATTTACCTGTTTTGGGGGGAAGACGACTTTGCGATGGCGCAGGCTGTGACAAGTTTGCGCCAAACAGTCCTCGACCCCAACTGGGCTAGTTTTAACTATGACAAAATTATTGCCGATTCCGCCGGAGCTGTGGTCGAAGGGCTCGATCGAGCCTTAACGCCGCCCTTCGGTACCGGCAGCCGTTTTGTCTGGCTGGCAAATACGACTGTAACGCAGCAGTGCTCTCCTGAACTGTTAGCACAATTTGAACGGACGCTGCCGGTGATTCCCCCTACCACCGTGCTGCTGCTGACATCCGTCAAAAAACCCGACAGCCGGCTCAAATCTACCAAGTTACTGAAAGAGTCCGCCGAATTTCGAGAATTTTCACCGATTCCGCCTTGGAATGACAAAGAATTAGCCCAGCGGGTGCGTCAAGTCGCAGGCGAAATGAACGTAAAATTGACCGCCACGGCGATCGAACTTTTGGCCGAATCCATTGGCAGCGATACCCGCCAGCTATACAGCGAACTCGAAAAATTGCTGCTGTTTGCGGGCAACCGCAGCCAACCTCTGAACCCGGAAGAAGTTGCGGCACTGGTGCACTGTCACGCCCAGAATACCTTCCAGCTAGCCGATGCGATTCGCGAGGGCAATACCTCCGCCGCTTTGGATTTATTGGCAGGCTTAACTGGCCGCAGCGAGCCTGGTTTGAGGATTGTGGCTGGCTTGACTGGTAAGTTTCGGATTTGGCTGTGGGTAAAGGCGATGATCCAAGCGGGCGATCGCGATGATAAAATTGCTCAAGCTCTAGACCTCGGCAATCCGAAACGAGTATACTATTTTCGTCAAGAAGTCAAGAACGCCAGCTTAGAAAAACTGGAAAAAAGTTTGCCCTTGCTGCTAGACTTAGAAGCTTCTTTAAAGCGCGGCCGGGAAGAAATCTCAACCCTGCAAACCAAAGTTATAGAACTTTCTAGCTTGTTTCGCTGATGCGCGACAGGGCACAGGAGCGACCCGTTACTGTAAATTTTTACAACAAATTTCTTTCTTCGGCTATGTGCTTGATGCCGGCTCGCGGGCCAAAAGGTCAATAGATACTAGAAATACTCTCAGAATGCCAAATTAGAAGTTAATGTGGTAAATAAATATTGTCCGCCGAATGCCGATCGGTTAATATTATTTGCCGGCTCTCCACCCCCCCAAAAAAAAGAGCGCTACCCATGACACAACAGAACCCGCGGGAACTGCTCAAGCAAGGCGATCCAAAAGCGATCGCATCTAGCATCAACCGTACACTCAAACCCAAAGGCATCAACGCCGATGTGACGCGGGACAACGGCTGCCTCCACATAATTCTGGAGGCAGACAAAGTACCGGATCAAATGGTATTGGTCGATTTCATCCGCACCGGCATGACGAAGCTGGGACTCGAATCAATTCACACTGTAAAGGTTTACGGGCGTCGAACAGGTGACGGTGAGCCTGCGTGGGAAGATGAAATTGATCTGATGCCTGCAGATTCAATGCCTTACCCCTTGGATAGTGGAATGCCTGACGAATCTGTAGGTTTAGATGATGTCGAGCCAGAAGAGGAAGACTATTATCAAGAAGGAGAATTCGATCGAGATGACGACGAGGAAGACGAAGACGAAGACGAAGATCAAGCCCCGCCTCCGAAAAAACAATTTCCCAAATGGGTAATACCTGTGGGTATCTTAGTACCTCTGGCGGCGATCGCAGGGCTTTTCTTTACTAAAACTTTCCCCTTCGGCGACTCGAACCCAGAACCCATCGCCCCCGAAGCTGCTTCCCCTTCCCCGAAACCCGCATCTCCCGCGTCTAAAGCCGCCGCATCCTCTCCGGGTGCATCTCCGGGCACCCCACAGGCAGCCTCCCCTGCACCAAAACCCGCTCCCACTGCTGCTGCGCCAGCAAGCCCAACTCCGACATCTCCACCACCCAAAGCTGCTGCTGCATCTCCGGCGCCCAAGGCAGCCTCTCCTGCACCAAAACCCGCCGCGCCTAAGCCTGACTCTTGGAGAGAAGCCGTTAACACAGCTCAGAAGGCAGCAATTTCGGCCCAGACGGCTCAGTCTCAAAATGAGTGGATCGCAGTAGCAAGCGAGTGGCAGCAAGCCGTTAAGCTCATGAGATCCGTACCGTCAACCAGCCCGAACTATCAAAAGGCTCAGCAAAAAGCGGCAGAGTATCAGGCTAATCTGATTGTTGCCAACCGCAGGGCGGCAGCAGCGCCTTAAGAGTTTTAAGTTTTGAGTTTTGAGTTGAATACTCGATGTGCTAAAAGTCAAAAGTCTAAAGCCAAAAGTAAAAAATCTTTTTTTACTCAAAGCTTTCTTACCTTTTGACTTTTTTCGATAAAAGTAAGATTCACTGAACAAACACAGCAACAACCCGCTTTCTTGGATAAACCGGGTTGCTAAACACAGAGCTTGATTTAAATCGGTTCTTCCCCTTGATTAAAACGCTGAATTCCTTGATTTTCCTCTACGCACCCAATAGCATCTTTAGGAATATTGAGGATACCTGTAAACGAATTTTGGGTTACTTTCAAAGCTTGTTCCTTATTTTTGTGTTCTGCAAGTTCGCGCTGTAAATTGTCAATAGTCTGTTGAAAGCGAGTCGCTTGTCTGAGCATTTCTTGTTCGGAAAACTCCAGCAATTGCATCAGATTTGCAACTTGAGATTCCAGTAATTTGGTTTCGTAAATATTGTTATTTGTAACAAAGCTGGTAGGATTTTCTGAATATTCAAAAACACTTTGTTTGTCGGGCATGGACAATGCTGTTTTGACACTAAGTGCCAAATCTTTAAACATTTCAGCCGTGCTTTGGGGAATTTTAACTTTCAGGAAAATCACTACCGCAAACACACTTCCTGACGGCAGAAGTCCCCCAAATCCCAAGACAGACTTGACTTGGTAGGGGATAATTAAGGAATTTTGCTCAGGAATAAAGGGGCTGCCTTTTGCCTCTGATACGTGAAAAATATTTAATACTGCGGACTCTAATTGCAGGAACCTTTCTCGCTCAATTCCGAGGAAGGTAGGAATGTCTAAACCAAACTGCCGGATTATTTCCGAAATCGCCGGCATTTGAGCCACTAATTTTGGGCTAACTAATGGAATAGCTGTATTTTTTGCTGCTGTGTGCCGAGAATTCCACTGCGGTTCTGTGCCTGCGGCTGCTAGCAGAGTCCAACATTTCATGTCGGCGGCGGGGGAATTGCCCTTCATCAAGCGGCGCGCAGATTGTTGCAATGAGTCTTCTAATTCCCCGTAGGGATGAGTTTTGAACAAACGCACTAAGGCACAGGTATTTTCTCCAGTTTGCGAATCGCAAAAATGTCGGTAAATATAGTTAACAATCTTCTGGCTGCTGGCTTCCATACTAGCAGTATTTCTACCTAAATGGCGCAGGACTAAGCTGCATTTCGCCATGTCTTGCGGGGTAAATAAGGTAATATCGTACATTAAAAAATGCTCTCCAAGAGCTCAAACACTGTTTTTCATTTATCGTTAAGTCCGCTAAGCCATCCGGAATCCTACTGAGAGTTTTAAACACAGTGTTGGTTGAAATATCTATAAAATTTGCCCCCCAATGCAGCGGTTGTATGGCAGGATACAGAAATTAAGATTAAAGCAAAAAAAATCTATCCCCTAGGGTAGGCCACAAGGAAGAAAAGCCGATGTATAATTTAGCAAACGGTTTTTTACGATAACTCCCCCAGAGGAAAAGAAACAGGGTTTTTCAACGGATATGCCTCGCGTTTGAGTGGGCATTTTCGTAGATAAAAGTCGGTTTCTGGGTAAGCTATCTTCACAGAAATCCTTGAAACTCAAGCTGCAATTTTTGTGGCTGGCGATCGCACGCCGATCAATCAAAAAATGGTACAATTTCGTCAGTCTTGGACGCAAAAACCGGGTTTGCTTACAGAGAAACAACCCGGTTTTTGAGGTATTGGTAAGTATAGCGGTTCTCAAAAAAGTGAGGTATGCCCTATGCCCTATGCCCATGAGTACCTCATCTTTCTGAGAAAGGCTATAGATGCTGTGGTGAAAACTTTTAACTACCCCAAAAAACTCTACTCAGCAGGTTGAGACTTTGCTTCCAGGGCATCTTTAGCAGACAATCCCTGATCTTGAACGCCAAAATACCACAAACTAGCAGCAGCTTCGGCGCGAGTCACGGATTTCTTAGGCTGAAACAGAGTAGTAAAACCAAAAACGCGGCGAATATTCGCCAAATCTCCATTGTTAAAATCAGCTAAAACTGCCCGCGACGCCTGGGAATCAATCTTAGAAGCATCTTGAAAACCCCACTTTTCTTTCACTCCGTCAATGTTAGCTGTCGGTAAAACTTGACGACTATCTAAAGGCACTTTCCAGAGAATCATTGTTTCGCGAGTTAAAGGTGCATCCGGGCGAAATTTCACATCTTTAGTTTCTCCCGAAAGCGAACTCGGAATTACACCGGCTTCTGCTAAACCTTGAATTGCTGAAAAATCCGGGTCTGTTTTGGGTACGTCAGAAAAAGCCGGTTCGCTAGAGTCTACTGCTAATCTAATTTGTTTGGCTTGACGGCTAGCATAAATCTGATTGTTAGCTGCTACTAACCAGCGGGCGTATTCGCGGCGAGTGATAATTTTGTTGGGTTTGGGCAAAGTGGTGGCAGTTTCTAAATTAGCACTTTCTGCGGCTCGCACTTTCAGCACTTCCAACTGACTTAAATCTGCCACATACTGCCGCAACTGTTGAGGAATTTGGCTTTCTTGTTGGCTAACTTTTGCTGATTTTGGCGAGGCAGATGGTGTTGGAGTAGTTCCCTCGGAATTAGATGGAGTTGGTGAAGCGGTTGGAGATGCGCTAGACTCGGAATTATTAGGTTGGGGACTGGCTGCAATTTCGGGGCTTTCTTTGCTGTAGTCGATCGCAAATTCTGTAGAACCCCCTACTTTCTGAGTAGGAGAAAGCGACACTGTTACCCGTAAATTATCTCGCGTTGCTACCAAAGAACCTTGTCCCTCGGCGGTGGGGCGGCTGACTATTTCCCAGTTGCGACGCCCAAACTCTGTGGAGTAAAAGTTCTGTACCGAATTCACAGGATCTGTGCTCTCCCAGCGCAGCCGCACATTTTTTGGCAACGAATCTGTTTGCCCACTAACTTCGATTAACTCAGCATTAGGATAGAGTGGAATCTCTGTAGGGAAATCGGGAGGAAGTTTGGCGGTAGAGTTTGTCTCAATTGCTGTCGCTGGTGGCGGGGAAGAGAAAACCACTGGATTTTGTTTTAATGTCGGATCGGCGGCTAAAGATTCTTCGAGTGCCTTGCTGTTGGGGCTGTTTGCACAAGCTGTGACAGCAGCCAGCAGACACACCGCTAGCCAAGTATTTACAGCAGCGAGTATATTGGTTTTATTGGTTTTATTGGTTTTACTGGTTTTAGCTGGCGATCGCCCTTGAGAGTTGCGTCGCCGTTGAGTAAATATAATATTCAGCATAAATCCCCCCTTTGCGGATATATTTCTAGGCTAGCGCAGATCGATCGGTCAAATATATTTCTTAACCAAATGAAATTTCTGTATTTACTTCTAGCTACTGCTACATTACTTGTATTGCCTCTCAAATTTGCCCGTCCCGCTGCATCTCAACCAGCCCCGCTGCGGACAGCCATTCCGACGGCAGAGTGGCAGCCATTTTGCTCAGCGATGGGTCAGTTTGCGATCGATATGCCGGGAAATCCCAAAATTAATTCCGAAATTTTTTCAAATCAAATTATTGCTCATACATACCGATCGAACTTAAAAAATAAAGAAACTTATTTGCTTCAATACTTTGACCTAGATTTTCGGATGAGGAACAATAATATCAATAATATCAGAATTACTTTAAATAATGCCGTTGATTTATTTGTAGTGGGGGCGAATGCTAAATTGTTGCAAGTGCGGGATATTTCCCTCGGAGGCTATCCGGGAAAAGAATTTGAGTTTCAGCCGCTTTCCCCCACTGAACCTGTAGGTGTAGGTCAAGTTTTTTTTGTGGAAACGCGCGTTTACGGGCTGGTTGCCACTACCCCAGAACCCGAAAATGCTCAAAAATTTCTCGACTCTTTTCGTTTGTTTTGAAGCAGGAAGTTTTACAATGAGTAGTGTAGCGAGATTTAACAGATTTAATGGAGGGATGTTGAGGGAAGAAGTCCCAGGTTCGAGGTTCGAGGGAAAAATTAGTTGGGAGTGGCGATCGAATTTATTAATAAAACTTACGCATTTAAACTTGGTTTATAGGAAAATATTGGCTTTGGTAACGAAAAATGAAGCTATCTACCGAGTTTCTGAGGAATAATGCGGTCAGAACTCATTAAGGATCGTGGATTAAATAACTTCCGTAGTAGGTTGGGCCCGTGGAACGAACCCTCCGTTTCACTCCGCCCAACAATCAAGCTTGGGGTTGGGTTTCGTGCCTCAACCCAACCTACAAAAAATGCAAGTTATTTAATTCTCATTCCTAAGTTAAATGTGACTTAATACCTTATTTTGTTTTTTGTACTCTATCTAACGGTATAGATAAATTTTACACCTGTGGAGCGATGTAGATACTTCCTCAAGTTTATATATTTGATATAAGGATTTTTAAATCGCAGAAAGCACAAATAAAGATGCTGTCTTGATCCATCTGGCTCCCATCTGGCTTAACGAAGGCAGGGAAGTCAGGCTCATCGAAAGCTTACCCGGAGGGTATTAACCTATTATGAACAAACTAACACCCATTCTCCTCAGCGGCATCCTATTATTTGGAGCTGCTGCTTGCAGCGAGGGGGCTAAAACTAGCGCTGATGCTCCTAATTCTACCACAGAAAATACCACTAGCCCGCCTCCAGCCGAGACTGTTCAAAAAACTCAGGGTGACGCAACTAGCGATATTCGCAAAGCACAAGCAAATTCTGATATCAGGGCCAGAGAACAGCGCAACAATGTGACGGGTGGCGATGCCATCAGAGCCGATGGCGACCTGCAAAGTGAAGTACGCTCCAAGTTAGAAGTAAACATCACTAAAGGTCAGCTAACTGTTGACGCAAAAGATGGGCTTGTCACCGTAGGTGGCACAGTTCCCAATCAAGCTGATTTAGCTAAAATTGAGCCACTAGCTAAAGAGATTAAGGGTGTCAAACAGGTGAATGTTACGGCTGTTGTCGCCCCTGCTGCACCCGCATCGCCTAGCAGCAATCAATAAATTAGCAGGAAGAATTGCGAGGGAAAGAAGGGAAAAGGATGTAGTTATCTAGGAGAGAAGTCTGAGGGAAGAGGGTAAAGTTGGGCATTGTAAGATGGCTTTCGGAGCGGATCGCAAGGCTTAGGTGACTCTCTAGGGAGAGTGGGGTTTTAAGTGAAAGAGTTTAAATTGAATTTACAATTTCCGCACTCAAAACTCGCGCAATACCTGCAACTTCCCCTTCCCAATTTCCGATTTCCCATCCCGGACAATTAGTTGGAAACCAACCTGAAGATAGAGCGGGAAGTTATTCCCAGCGACCGATGAAAATTGTTGGGAAAAAATGACTAAATGTGATTGATGGCAGAGCATAAATTCTGTGGTTGTGTAAAAGTAGTATATTTTTCAGGAGAAAAAAAATGGCTTTAGGTCAACACAAGCGAGCTGTAGGAGCATTTTCTAATTACCGAGATACGGAACTAGCCCTGATGGAACTGCAAAGTACCGGGTTTCCGATGAATAAAGTTTCGGTAGTTGGCGAAAATCTCGATCGCAGCCAAATTGCCGGCGCTAGCACTGGTACTGGTACTGGTACTGGTAAGGGTACCGACGACAAGGTGGGCGGCGGCGCAAAAGCAGGCGCGACAGCGGGAGTCGTGACGGGTGGTTTGATTGGGTTACTCGGAAGCATTGGAGCGCTAGCGATTCCAGGAGTTGGCCCGGTGATGGCGGGGGGTGCGATCGCAACTCTGCTGGCAGATACTGTAATTGGAGGCGCGATTGGGGCAGCAGCAGGCGGTTTGGTAGGCGGTTTGGTCGGCTTGGGAGTTCCGGAAGAAAAAGCTAAGGCTTATAACGATCGCGTCTCGCGTGGAGAATATTTGGTATTCGTAGAAGGAACAGATGCCGAACTTGCCACAGCCGAAGGAATTATGACTGTGCGGGGCATCCAGGATTGGGGCATTTACGATGTGCCGACAGACACCGGCCGCAGAGCTTCGGGTCGCCAGAAGCGCGCCGTGGGAGTGTTTTCAACCCGCCGCGAGACGGAACACGCACTGGGAGAACTGAGAACTGCCGGTTTCGACATGAATCGGGTTTCGGTCATCGCTAAGGATGCTGAGTCTAAAGGCGACATCGCAGGCATTGACGTACACGACAGCGCGGACAACAAATCCGATGAAGGGGCCACAAAGGGCGCACTCACAGGTGGCACTTTGGGCGGTTTGACAGGCTTGTTGGTAGGTCTGGGCCTAGTGGCAATTCCGGGAATCGGGCCGATTATGCTGGCAGGAGCCTCAGCTACGGCGATCGCCACTACACTCGCCGGTACGGCTTTGGGTGCGGCAGCAGGCGGCTTGATCGGAGCTTTAGTCGGTATGGGAATTCCCGAAGAGGAAGCTAGAGCATACAACGATCGCGTGGCAAGAGGAGATTACTTGGTACTGGTTGACGGCAGCGAAGCAGAAGTCGCTAAAGCTGAAACCATTCTGAGCCGCGGAGGCATTCAGCATTGGAACACCTACGACTATAATAATCCCAGCGTCGATAGCGCTCGGGCTGATTACGGCGCACCGGGCACTCCAGGGGTTGATACTACCGCTGGTGTTTACGATCCAACTTATGGCACTACCGGCCGCCCTCTGATTTAATACTTCAGAGTTTGTTTGGTTATTGTTTCTACTTTCTGCAAAGTAGTCGCACTCGCGCGATCGGATTGTGGAAAGTGAGCGAACCAGGACGGGCGAGCTAGCGGTTTTGCACTTCGTCAGTAAAATTATCTCAAAAGTCGGCTTTTTCTCTGAAAGCCGACTTTTGTTTTGTTCTGAAAACTTAAAAAAGCCACCGGTCAAAAGTTTAATTTTGATTAGGGGCCCAGTCCGTGAGCTGGGCTTTGCGCCGGAGGATCGATCGGCTCCCTTAATTTTTATACCCTAAATCCGCAGTGTTTTTTGACTCTGTAACACTCACTACAGCTCGATTGCAAACCCTGTAGTATTATCAAATTTGATGACATAAATTACAGCAGATATTGCCCAGTTAGTCAAAGAGCGACTATCTTTAATTATGGGGTGGCTAATTTCACCAACTTATACAGGTGAAGTACCCAGTCCCGCGCGCCCAGAAATGCCTGCGGTGGTCGGCAAATATTAGAATAGTAATAATTGTCGGAGCCTTCGGGCAACACTTAGGCTGGTCATTAGTTGGCTGTAGCAGCCGAATTGCCGTTGGCAAGACCTGCTACAGGAATACAGTTTTTCTGGGAATGCCTCAGCGAAACATTTGAGAAGCCCAGGAACAGCTTTTATGTCCGGGAGCGCGTCAGGTGTCCGGTGTTCTGTTAATTAGAACCGCAAGCGCTCATGGATCGAGTAAAGATTAACAGCAAGCACAGCAGCGCGGGAGCACAATGGCTCGCGGCGTCTTTTTTCGCGAAATCTCAGGCTCAGGGCAGCGTATTGTTTGCTTTGCCTGCGACTCGCTCAGCACTCCGAGGGAAACAGCCTTCCTGTTGGATTTCACGCTGTGCACAGCACAGTGGGGGGAGGTGAAACTAGCTGAGCTGACCGGGCTCTGCTTTCATGGACGATCGAAGATAGAAGGCACTTATGTAGAAGGCATTTGGGGTTGAAGCTCCGATATCTTGTTTCTTGATTGCACTAATAAATTCGATCGCCTGTACCAGCAATTTTTCCGGTCAGAATGCGGCGCGGATGCCGCCAGCAATACCCCAAATATTCGATCGACCTGGACAAGATCGATCGACAAATTCTCGGTATTTTGGTAAATAGTTAGCAGTTAATAGTTAGTGATTAGCAGTTAGTATAAATACAACTAACAATTAACAACTAACATCAACCGCCAACTAATTACTAGCCCCATAAGACTTACAGGGCTTACAGGCGGCGAGCAACTCGGTTTCTTCAGGACTGCCGCGCTGAAAACACCCAGATTATTTACGACAAACCGGGTTTTTCGTGAGTTATAACTAGGTGAGCGGGGTGATGCTAGGAATCAACCAGTTTTGACAATTGTTAATGTGGCAGTATAGGTTTAAAAAACTTACGGCCAAACACGATAGTACAAATTTTCAGACAACATAGAACATCGAGAAATTAAGGAAACTCACTCAATTTTTTTATGAATTTCACTGAACTTTTAAGTGCCGATGAACTTTTAACTAGACATAGAAACGGGGAACGAGATTTTCGAGGGGCTAACCTCATTGCAGCTCATTTGAGTGAAGCTAATCTCAGTCGAACAAATTTGAGCAACGCTAATTTGAAAGGCGCCAACTTAATTAAAAGCAAACTGATTGGAGCTAATTTAAACGCCGCCGACTTGAGCGGGGCTAATTTGTCTAAGGCGAAATTAATTGAAGCTAACCTCGGCAGTTCTAGTTTAACTGGAACTGTGGCGATCGCAGCAGATTTTAGCGGGGCAAATCTCAGCGGAGCAATATTGTCTCAGGCTGACTTGAGCAAAGCTGTGATGACGGGAGCGAGTTTAGTAGGAGCTTGTTTGCTAAGCGGCTCGAAACTAACGGAGGCTAATTTGAGCGGGGCGACGCTGAGCCGAGCAATTATGAGCGGCGTTGATTTAAGCAGAGCAAATCTGACTAGAGCGATTCTCAGCGAGGTAGATTTGACCGGGGCGAACCTGAGCGGAGCAACTTTAACTCGGGCTTATCTCAATCGCGGAAATCTCAGCGGCGTCAATTTAGTTGGGGCTTGTTTGAGCGAAGCAAGTCTGCGGGAGGCTTCTATTAGCGCTGCTAATTTAAGCGGTGCTGACTTGAGCGGTGCTGACTTGCAATCGGCCAATCTAAATGGCTCTAATTTGAGCGGTGCCGACTTGCAGGGAGCTAATTTGAGTAAAGCTAATTTAAATGGTTTGATTCTGCACAATGCTGATTTGAGGGCTGCGAATTTGAACAAAGCTTCTTTGCGGGGAGCTAATTTGAGCGGTGCGAATTTGGCAGGCGCTAGCTTGCTGGAAGCGGATTTGCGGGGGGCGAATTTGAGTCACGCCAATTTGTCGGGAGCGGGTTTGCTGCTAAGTTCTCTGACAGGGGCGAATTTGACAGGAACTAATTTGTCCGAGGCTAATTTGATTGGGGCGAGCTTGAATGTTGATAATTTGAATGAAGCAGCTTTGGGCGGCGCAATTTTGCCGAATGGAGCTACTCACAGCCGGGATTGATATCGATTCCGGTTGCACTCCTTATCATTGTTGACTGTTGACTGTTGACTGTTGACTGTTGACGGTTGAAGGAGGGGTTAAAAAAATGAAAATTGCGCGAATTATTTGTTGGCATTGGGATTCGACTTTACGCCCTACTATGAAGCGCGGATTTGATATCATTCCGGCGCAGCAGGAATTGATATGAGGAGTTGATTAAGGGAAAATAGTTTTGAGTTTTAAGTTAAATAATCTTTAATTTAAAACTCAAAACTTTTGACAATAAAGAATTCAGGAGCCAGGAGTCAGAATTGAGTAATTGGTTGTGCGAGGCGGGTTTATATATAGCAATCCTAAATGATTCAGATAAATTTGTAGGGGTAGTGCTACCCCTACTCCCCGTGCCTACCCCCTATCTATCGGGCAACCACGGGGGGATTGCCCCTACAATAATTATGCAAATGATTTAGGATTGCTATAGATTTTCGATCGCAGACAATCTATTAAAATTCGCAGTCAGCGATTCAGTTTCCTTAGCAATGTCACGATTGCTTGGACTAACTCATTGGGTTCAACAGGTTTTGCAAGATGACGTTGAAACCCAACAGCAAGAGCTTGGTTCTGATTAAAGTCTCCAGCATAAGCAGTCAGGGCGATCGCCGGAATTTGCCCGCCCTGCTCTGGTGGTAGAGCTCTCATTTGCCGCACTAGCATATAGCCATCCATATCCGGCATTCCGATGTCGCACAGGAGGATATCGAAGGGTGTGGTTGAGAGCAGTTGCAGTGCCTCGATCGCAGACCCAAGGGCAGTCACTTTGGCTCCGGCTTGTTGGGCTACAAACGCCACAAACTCGCGTGAATCCGGTTCATCATCCACAACCAACACGCGCAGAGAGGCAAGGTGAAGATCGTTCGATCGAACTTCAGTTGTATCGGCAACTTCTTCAACCCGATTCGCGGTATGCAAGAGGGGAAGTTCAACGGTGAAGGTGGCTCCCTGTCCTTCACCCCTACTTTCAACCCAAATTCTGCCACCGTGCATCTCAACAACTTGCCGTGCGATCGCCAGCCCCAATCCCAAACCCCCAAATTTACGAGTTGTGGCTCCATCCTCTTGCCGAAAATGCTCAAACACATAAGGCAGAAAGTCAGGATTGATGCCTTTTCCAGTATCGGTGACAAGAATCTGGGCATGAGTTCTACTTTGGGTTAACCTAACGCTAATTTGCCCGCCTTGAGGGGTGAATTTCACGGCATTGGATAAAAGATTCCAGATTACTTGCTGCAAACGCCCGGAATCGCCCATTACCATTCCCTGGGAGGGTGAAAAAGTTGTTTTAATTTCCAGCGACTTGGCTTCGGCGGCTAGTCGAACGGTTTCCAAGGCGGCTGAGATCACCATATTCAAGTCAACGGACATCCGATTCAAACTCAGTTTGCCACTCATAATGCGGGAGATGTCGAGCAGGTCATCAATCAGTTGTGACTGGAGTCGGGCGTTGCGTTCGATCGTGGCAAGGGCGGTAGCCGTTTTTGTAGCGTCCAGATTCCCTCGCTGTAACAAGTTCGACCAGCCGAGAATAGGGTTGAGGGGCGATCGCAACTCATGAGACAGCACTGCCAGAAACTCGTCTTTAATGCGGTTGGCACGTTCGGCGGCTTCTCGTGCTGTCTGTTCTAGTTGCAGGAGTTGTTCGCGTTCAGCTTCGTGCGAAACGCGATCGCTAATATCTTTGAACACGACGGCAACTTTTCGGGCTTCTGGCTGCCCGGTGCGGCAAGCATAAACGTCAAACCAACGGTTCAGCGCTTCGGAGCCATTTTCAAAGCGAACGGATTCACCCGTCAGGGCGACTTGTCCGTAAATCTTAATCCAGTGGTCTTCAATATCTGGAAGTAACTGATGCACCGTTTTACCAACGGCTTGTTGAAGTCCTGTTTGCTGCTCGAAGACAGGATTGATTTCCAAGAAGCGGTAGTCGATCGGCGTATCATTGGCATCAAATAGCACTTCAATGATGCAAAAGCCTTCATCGATCGACTCGAACAGCGTTCGATAGCGTTCCTCCGATTGGCGCAGGGCTGCTTCCGCTTGAATTTGATCGGTGACATTCTTGAAATAAACGGTGATTCCCTGTGCGGCAGGGTAGCTGCGGACTTCGTACCAACGATCGTGGTCGGGATAAAACGCCGTCACTGACGCAGGCACGTGATCGCGCATGGTGATCCAATAGATCCGCTCCAACTCGTTGCCCCTCAGTCCTGGGTATTCTTCCCATAAATTCTTGCCAATCAAATCACCCGGAGTGCGATCGAGCAAGGTTTCGGCAAATTGATTGACGTAGGTGAACCGCCAGTTCTCATCCACGGCAAAGAATGCTTCACCAATGCTCTCTATAATATTCCGGCTCTGCTCCTCGCTTTCACGCAAGGCTGCTTCCGCCCGTTGGCGCTCGTTTTCGACGCGCACGCGATCGGTGATGTCAACGGCAGCACCGTAAATCACTTGTTCTTCTGGGTAAGGCTGGGCATTCCAGAGAAACCAGCGATAGGAACCGTCTTTGTGGCGGTAACGGTTTTCAAACGTAAAGGTTTCGTTACCGGAGAACAGACTGTCGGCTTCTGCAATGGAGGTGCCCAAGTCGTCCGGGTGCACAAACTCAGTCCAAGGGCGGGATGTCATTTCCTCTGGTGTCCAGCCGAGGGTTCGTTCAAAAGTTGGACTGACCCAGTGGAAATACCCGTTTATGCCCGTAATCACTTGCAAATCTGAACCGACGGCAAGAAACCGTTCCCGTTCCTGCTCAATTTTTTTGCGATCGTTAATGTCCCGAAAGAACACAGACAATCCAGTCGGTGAAGGATAAGCGTGAACCTCTACCCACAAATCAAAGGGCGCATAATATTCCTCAAATTCCACCGCCACCTGCTCGCTGGACGCTCTGCCATACTGGAATTCAAACTGATTGCCGATCGTGCCTGGGAATGCTTCCCACATCGTTTTGCCCAGAATTGCTTCTAAAGAAGTTCGCGACACTTCTTGTGCGGCTTGGTTGGCGTAGGTAATGCGAAAGTCGAGATCCATTGCCATAAACCCATCGGTTACGCGCCCCAGAATGGTTCGCTCTCGCACAGTTGCTTCCTGTCGTAGCCGTGCCAGCTTCAAACTTGCTTCTACCCTTGCCAGCAGTTCACGCGCCGAGAATGGTTTAATCAGATAGTCGTCGGCGCCGGCTGCGAGTCCTTCAATACGCGCTTCTTCGCCCGCGCGGGCTGATAATAGAATGATGGGAATGTCTTGGGTTGCGGGATTAGAACGCAGCGATCGCAACAACTCAAACCCATCCATCCCCGGCATCATCACATCTGTCAATACCAAATCGGGTGGATTCTTCTCAATGGCAGTCAATGCGGCAATGCCATCGGCGACGGTTTGAACAATATAAGAACCGCTCAGGAGTCGTCGAATATAATCGCGCATATCAGCGTTATCATCGGCCAGGAGAATTTTAGATTTTAGATTTTGGATTTTAGATTGAGCGGGTTGATTGACGAGTTCATTAGTGGATGGAGCCATGCTCCATTCTTCTAATCTAAAATCGTTTTCTGGCAACCAGCGTTGAGCTTCTTCGATATATGGCATCGCGCCTAACGCCGTTGATGCTAACGTGCGACTGGCGCCAATGCGCTCCGGCGGCAGATGAGCTGTTCCGGTGGGAATCGTCACTGTAAAGCAACTGCCCTGCCCAAAAGTGCTGCTGACATCGATCGCTCCCCCATGTAGTTTGACGAGTTCTTGTACTAGCGATAGCCCAATGCCGGAACCTTCAAAACTCCGCCCTTGAGAATTTTTGATTCGATGAAATCGCTCAAATAAATGCGGTAATTCTTCAGGCGGAATACCGACTCCTGTATCCGCAACCGATAATTTAACGTGAGAGTCTACCCACTGCAATCGAACAGTAATTGAGCCATATAACGTAAACTTAAAAGCATTTGATAATAGATTGAGAACGATTTTTTCCCACATTTCGCGATCGATATAAATCGCGTTGGGCAAGGGTGGACAGTCAACAATTAGCGACATTCCCACCCGTTCAATCAGCGATCGAAAGGTACTGGCAAGTTCCGCCGTATAGGTTGCCAAATCTACAGGCTCATAAGATGCTTCGACTCGACCTGCTTCGATGCGTGAGAAATCGAGCAAGCTATTGACGAGTTTGAGCAGCCGCATTCCGTTACGCTGCACCAACTGTAATTGTTCGCGTTCTTGAGGTGGAATTGTTCCATTCAAATTCGCGATCGTTTCTTCCAACGGCGACAGCATTAAGGTCAGCGGCGTGCGGAATTCGTGAGACACATTGCTAAAAAACGTGGTTTTAGCACGGTCTAACTCAGCTAATGCTTCGGCACGTTTACGCTCTTCTTCGTAAGCTTGGGCGTTGGCGATCGCTGTTGTCACCTGCCCTGCCATCAACTCAAAAAAACCTTTGTAATCATCATCAAACGTTCTAAGCGGACTCACCCCAGCAATCAGGAACCCGAAGGTTTCTCCTGATCGAGCTAGTGGTAGAACTACCGCTTGATGAGGAGACCCGGACCACGCGCCGCCCGGTAAAAGTCCAAATTGCGCCTCCAAATCTTCAATGATTCTGCTTTCGCCCGTCTCGATGACTTGCTTCAATTGCCACTGGCACTTTTGGGCGGATGTAAGCTCGATCGCCTCACAATAGGCAAGGGTTCCGGCTGCTAACCTGGTTGTACCCGCGAGTCGTGCGAGCTCGCTTTCGCCATCGAGTAGATAAAACAGCGCAAACGGGATGTCATAGGCGTTATTGGTCAATACGGTGGCGGAAATCTCGCAAGCTGCTTCTTGCGTCTTGGCAGTGACTGTTTCTGCTGCTAATTCGCGCAGCGTTGCCAAGCGGCGATCGCTCAAAACGCGCTGAGTGTCCTCGCTACAGGCGCAGAAAATGCCCCCTACTGGGCCATCATCATTCGCCACCGGACTGTAGGAAAAGGTAAAGTAGGTTTCCTCTGTATACCCGTTGCGCTCCAGAACCAGAAGCAATTCTTGATTCCACGTCGATTGTCCCTGGTTCAAAACCGCTTCTGCTTGCGGCCCTACCGTGTCCCAGACTTCAGCCCATACCCGTGACGCAGGCTGACCTAGTGCTTGCGGATGTCGCTTGCCGAGGACAGGAATGTAAGCATCGTTATAAAAGTTGGTCATCTGCTGTCCCCACCAGACGAACATGGGGTAGCGAGAGCCTAAGATGATCCGAATCGCGGTTTTCAAGCTTTGAGGCCAGGTTTCAACGGCACCAAGGGCAGAAAGCGACCAATCGTGCGATCGCATCAGCATCGCCATCTCGCTATTGCCTGCAAAAATCTGTTCAACGAGTTGATACTGCTGGATCATGCGCTTGTCTTTCCATTGATCCCACACCAACGGGCAACGATACTATCTCGGCTGACCGGGCGGGTTTAGCTAGGTGACGCCAGAAACCCAGCGGAGATCGCCTGTTGCTGGTCAACTTTTACAGCATAGGCTGCCAGAGCGAGCGCTGGAATCGGCCCGGCGGGCGATCGTTCCGGCTGTGGCGAATTTTACGCATGAGAGGATAGCCGTGCATCTTTTGCCTTTCGATCTCATATCAATTCCGTCACGGCCGGAACGATCGAGCTTTGGTTTTTAGCCAATGGAAACAAAAGATCGCTTTAATCAAACAAGGTGGTTTGAGAAGAACTTGGCAGCGCTGAAATAACACGAATTCGATTAGTGGCCTCTGCCTGTGAGACAGTTCGACCCCACTATACCGCAAGCGGTTGGTGATGCGTACTTCTCCTAACCTGCATCTTTCTTTGTGAAAAATACTTGCAAAATTTTTGACATCGTGCTAACGTTAAAAGGTTTGAGACTTAACTTCAATAGAGGTAAAACCCCGCAGAATGAAACAATTGGGAACCCATCTGGTCGCTGATGCTTGGCAGTCTCCTGGAGACCTGCTCAACGATCCTGAACGTATCCGCCGCGCTATTCTCGATGCGATCGAAGCCGGAGGAGCTACTCTCATCGATTTGTGCGTACACCAGTTTAGTCCTCACGGAGTGACAGCTACTGCTACTTTGGCAGAGTCCCATATAGCAATCCATACTTGGCCTGAACACGGTTATTTTGCTGCAGATTTATTTTTCTGCGGAGCCGGCGACCCTCACCGAGCCATGAAGGTGCTACAGACAGCTTTGGAAGCTAAACAGGTAAAACTCACTGAGTTCACGCGCGGTTTCGAGCCAGGGGTGGGAATCGTAGGTTCTGCTTGTGAAGAGCAGTATGCCCCTCGTTCAGTAGAAACGATTGCCGCCAGAGGATGATGGCCAATTAGCGTAACTTTGAACAATTTATGCTAGGTTTTGTTTAAAATCCCACGGCTTGAGCCGTGGGATTCTTGTTGGAATTTACTTTTTCATTAATAAAGGGCGGACAACTAAATAACCTGCACCGAAAGCTGCAATCACAATCAGAAAAATCGCGATCGCCAACCACAATCCGCTTAAATCTGAGGTTTTTTTGAGTTGAGATCGCACACGGTAAGGAGTTTCTGGCACCTCTGTAAATAATTTTTCGGGAAGTGGCTGCGGCATTGAGGTGGCTGTTGGCTCCGGTTCCGGTATTGGGAAGGGGAAAGCCACTGTCTGAGGTGGTTGAGGTATGGCAGAGTTAGTCTGCGAGGTTACAGGTGGTGGGGGCGGAGGTTCAATGCTGAAATTGAATTTGACTGACGGCATTTGAGGCATTCCTGTCTGGGTGACGCTCTGAGCCGAGTTGACTACTTGCTGTAACTGTTGGGATACTTGAACTACTGTTTCTACTTCTCGCCGGAGTTGTTGATTTTGTTGGACTAATTGCTGATTGTGGGTTTTGAGGGAGTCCACCATCGCTTGGGCTGCTTGGAGCTCTGCCGTGACTTCTCGATAGAGGGAAATCGGTACCGATGGAGAGTAACTATTTGAGTTTTCGGGGGAAGTATTGTCAGATAAGGTAGTATTTTGCATAATTGTAGATGGCGAGGGTGAACTTGTTTTAGTTTAGCCTGAGACTATTTGCAATTAGATCGATCGCAACACAATTCGTCAAGATATTTGTTACAGATATTGAACGTAAATTTAATTTAATGTTACAAGTTTTTGGTCAATCGCTATGAACAACTACGCACCGGAACAAACTATGTCGCAAAAGTCAAGCACCGAAGAAATGAAATACGGCGAACGCCAGATTTTGGAAGGGGAGTTAATTACTTTCCCGAATCCGCGAGTCGGGCGGCGCTACTCGATTAACATCACTTTGCCGGAGTTTACTTGCAAGTGTCCGTTTTCTGGCTATCCCGATTTTGCGACTATTCACGTTACTTACGTGCCAGACGAGCGGGTGGTAGAGTTAAAAGCGCTCAAACTCTACGTTAACAGTTATCGCGATCGCTACATTTCTCACGAAGAATCGATCAATCAAATTTTAGACGATTTTGTGGCCGCTTGCGCGCCGCTGGAAGCGACGATTAAGGGCGATTTTTCGCCACGGGGGAACGTCCACACCGTGATTGAGGTGTCGCACCAGAAGTAGGTGCAGTCCCTGTGAGTGTCCGCCCGCTTGAACTGCTTTAGCGGGTAGGTATCTCATCGGAGAGAGATTCTAATGACATAAATTGTTTGACATTTAATATTTCAATCAACACCAGTTCTCCGCTGCTAGAATAGTGCAGAATCATGTTTCCTTCATCTTCGGCATAGGCGATCGGGCAATCGGAAATTTCGATCAGCATCGCATCTACATCTTGGCTGTATCTAATCTTTTTCATATCTTGACTTTCTAGAATCTCTCTTTTTAGTAATGCGTGTTAACTGAACTCAATCGTTTTTAGGATCGCGAATTAAATAATTTACACTCTTGAAAGTGGGGAGTAGGGGTTGGGCGTCCCGCCCGCCCTTTCTGGACGGGCGGGACGCCCATCCCACAAGAACCATCACGCATTGTAAGTTATTTAATTCTTATTCCTGATCACATTTATTTCCTGTTTAATTATCCGTTTTTCACCTGGTGTAAGGTGCGCCTAGCGCACCCTACGGTTAGTTTTGATTCGCTAGAGAAGTCGGCGCTATTTCGCTCTTTTCTTCCTCTTGTTTCGATTCGGCCAACTTGTCCAAAATCTCCACAACTTCTCTTTCAAAACTCACCTGGGCGCGATTTGTTCGCCCGCCGACATATAGTTTACCGTTGGTTTCCAAAGCCCAAATCTGCGAGTGAGACAGATAGCTCATCAGCACACTAAGCATCAGCAACCCGAAGCCAGTATAAACGATAGGAATACCCGGATCGGCTTTAATTTGCAATCCCGTACTGCCTACAACTTCGTCAATTGTCAGCATGACTCCGTTAACTTCTACCGCCGTGCCTGCGCGAACTGTAGTTAACAATTTGCCATCCGTACCGTACACTAACATCGTTCCTTGCAAGTCTTTTGCTAGCAGAGAAACTCCCGCACTCAAATCTGGTTTTGTGGGAATCCAAGCACCCCAAATTCTGCCTTTACCTTGGGTGTCTAACTGAGCCATTGGCAATTGTAAAACCGGGCTTTTGTTGAGGCGAACTCGCACGGCGGCTATTGCCCAATCTGCTTGATAAAATGTGACTCCCCGGTATCTGAGGGGCTCGTTAACGTGAATGGTTTTGCGATCGACCTCTTGGCCTGTTTTGTCCAAAACTGACAGGTCAGAGTAAAATTGGTCGATTCCGCCTTCGGGAGTATAATCAATCCAGAACCGATTAACTCGCATCGACCAATCCTTCGGTATTTGCGGCCCGGCCCAAGGCCCCGCATCCAGGATATTCTGCACCTGAAATGTTTCGCCACTGGGAACAATTTCTTGACCGAGAAATCCCGTCATTGCGCCCCATATCGACCCAGTTAAAATAATTAGCATACTGGCGTGAACAATAATCGGGCCGATTTTACCAATTATTCCCTTGCGGGCATAAACTTTTTCGCCTTCTCGAAATATGCGGTAATTTTTTTGCTGCAAAAGTGGTTCTAACGAACTTAAAGCAACTGTTTCTAATTCCGCACTGAGAGCTAATTTTTCAAACTGCTTTGGTTCTTCATAAAATTTCCAGCGGCGGGCGGCTTTTAGTGCGGGAAATTGTCGGGTAAATGTACAAGCTGTTAAGCTGCTGCCGAACAAAATGAGGATTGACAAAAACCACCAAGTGCGGTATACGTGGTCAAGTCCTGCAATTAGCACAACTTTCCAAGTTAGGAAGCCGAACAAAGCGGGGTGTTCTGGATAGTTAGATTGGTAAAAGGGTACTGATTGGCCTTGTTCGATGACAGTGCCAGAAATGCTGAAAAATGCGATCGTCAGCAGCAAGATAATTGCCAGCCGCAAATCTGCTAGCACCGGCAAGATTTCTCGCTTGAAAAACCTTTGAGGGGCCGTCGCCCAGTTTGAGAGTTTTGATAGAAATACTTCTTTTGATGTCATTGGTAATTATGGAGGAAGTTCGGCAACGAGCAATGTACGGGATGTAACGGATGGAAGGAAGTTCGGCAACGGATTTTGTAACGGATGTAACGGATGGAAGAAGGGAGAAGGAAGAGAAAGGAGGGAAAAAAAAGATGAACAAAATATTATTATGTTTATTGAAAAAGTCTCAATCAATTTTGAATTCTTTCTCTTTTCTTTCTTTCTTCCTTCGTGTTCTTCGCGTCTTCGCGGTTCGTTAAAAAAAACTTAATTCACGCATTCCATAGTGATTGCTATATCTCTCAATAAGGACTGAAGTCCTGAGAACGAAAGTTACGCGGGAAGGATGCGGGAAAGCAGAGAGAAAACGCCAAATCCTACTAGCAAAACGCCACTAACAGGCGTAATCCAACTCGACCACCGACGTAATTCTAACAACTTTTTAATGCTGGCAGTAAAAGTACCTGCTATAATCAGCGGAGCGACGTAGCCAGCAGCGTAAAACAGCAGCAACACACCACCTAAAACTGTATCTCCCGTTTTGGAAACCCAAGCTAAGAGTGTAGCTAAAACCGGCGTGCTGCAGGGAGACGCTACTAAACCAAAAGTTAAGCCCAATAAGTACGATCGCACGCCCGCCGGCAAATCTTTCGGCACCCACCCCACAGCGTCGAAAGACGGCAGTTGCAAGGGTAAAGCTTCGAGTAAATTCAGCCCCATTAGAATAGCAATAATGCTGACAAGAATCGGCAAACCCACGCCAATTTTCCCGTAAACTTGTCCGGCAAATGATGCTACAATACCTAAACCCGCAAGGGTGGTGGCTAATCCCAGGGAAAACCACGCAGACTGGGCGGCAGCTTGCAGGCGGCTTTTTGCTTCGTATCCGCCGATGTAGCCGATCGTGATCGGCAACATGGAAAGCATACAGGGTGTTAAGCTCGTTAGCAACCCTGCCAGAAAGATGACTCCGACGCTGACTAAACTGAGGTTTGTCAGTTGAGTATTTACTAAATTATTAGCAAATTGTGCGAGTTCGTAAAGTTGAGTTTGCAGGGTTTCCATCAGTCGATTTTAGATTTTAGATTTTAGATTTTAGATTGACTCACAGCCCATCGATTTTAGATTTTAGATTTTAGATTATTAGATTTTAGATTGACTCCACAGCCCATCGATTTTAGATTTTAGATTTTAGATTTTAGATTGACTCTACAGATGAATCTGGGAGTTTCAACTAAATACCTAATATTTTTGCTCTTCACGACTCCTGTCGGGGGCTTGTAGCCCTAGGCAGGTGACTTCAGGTTCGGGGGTGTTCTGGCTTTGTTGAAAATTGTAACAGATGCGCGCAGGTTCGGTTTGAGATTTTAGATTTTAGCGATATTTACTGGTTGGGAGTTAAAAGGTCGATCGCACCCTGGTTTAAATTGATATCTTGACAGCATCCTCAACAAGCTGTTGGCAATGGGCGCAGCTTGGGAGTTAAAAGGTCGATCGCACCCTGGTTTAAATTGATATCTTGACCGCAAGCATCCAGGATACAAGCCCCCGGATTCATTCCTTCGCAGACTCAGGACCCAGAAATAAAAACCTGTATCCGATAAAGGAGCCCCCGAATTTATCCGTGGGGTCAAGGCTTCAATCTAAAATCTAAAATCTAAAATCTAAAATCGATTGACAGCCTCCTCAACAAGCTGTTGGCAACGGGCGCAGCTACACCCGATAATTCATTCACTGCGAAATCAGCCCGAAAGCCTGTTGTTGAAATTATTCAAGCAGACTTTAATTTTACTCTACTGTAAATTCAAGCCACTTTCTTCATTAATAGACCCGTCCGGCATTATTGCCCCTGCCAGCACCGCACCTCTGAGATTTGCTCCCGTTAAAGTAGCACCTTCTAAATTAGCATTGCTCAAATTTGTGACTTGTTTGGAACCTCGGAAAAAGAAGCTGTGCAAGTCAGCACCTCTCAAATTACTGTCGGCTAAATTAGCATATTGCAAATCAGCACCGTGCAGCGTCGCATCCGTTAAATTAGCTTCCGTGAGATTGCTTCCCCAAAGTCGAGAATCTAAGACATTAGCATCTTGTAAATTGGCGCGGCTCAGATTTGCCAAAGTCAGATTAGCATCCCACAACTTCGTGCCGTTGAAATTAGCTTCGGTCAAATTGGCTCGACTGAGATCCGTGCCTAAAATCTCAGCATTTGCTAAATTAGCGCCACTGAGGTCTGCGCCAGAAAGGTCAGCATTTTTTAAGTTAGCACCGGACAAATTAGCACCGGACAAATTAGCGCCGGACAAATTGGCTTCTTGGAGATTAGCTCCCCGCAAATCGACAGCGCTCAAATCGCATTGCTTCCAGAGAAAGCTGACGCACCAATTATCTTTTAATAGGTGACTCAAATCCTCCCCATTCGCGGCCATCACAGGAGGAGTTAAGTAGAGAGTGAACAGGACGATCGCCAATACGGCCGCGAAGAAAATTTTCAACCTCATAACTCTTTTCATTGACACTAATTTGCGCCATTAATTATTGATGTCTAATCAAAGCATAGCAAATAATCTGCAACTTTCCTCAGCAAGATTACTCAAAAATATTAGTAATTTGTGGAACAGGCCGGAAAGCCTGTTAAGCGAGAATGGTGCTCTGGGCGTGAGTAAAAACCGGGTTTAAGATGGCCGTGTTCGATGGACAAATCCCGATCGAATATCGCTACAAAGTAATACTTGCTGCGGGCAGTTGCGATCGCTCCCCCAGGGGCCTACCTGCAAACAATCCCGGTAGGAACTGCTCACTATGGGAAGAAAGAAACCGCCAAGCTAGCCTGAAAACCTTATATTTAAAGGGTTGTAGACGCATTTGTTCACAATTGCGATCGTCATCACTAACTAAGCCCAACTTTCATCACACAACTCAAGCCCCAGCATCACCAAATCTCATCAAACTTATCACGTTCCTGAGACTACGGATATCACTGTCAGTAGCTGAAGTATGGAGGAAAATAAGTGCATACAGTTGAACACCACTCCTCCCATGCCTACTATCCCCCTTCTCCCAAGCCAATTAGTTGTCACAACTATTTTCAATTCGATCGAATCTTTGGGATTCACTAATATTGCAGGCAAAGTATTTCCGGGGGAGCAAGCTGAATCCCGACAAGAGGCAAATTTAAAAGTTATTACCAAAAAGTTTTACACTCAGGGTTTAAAAAATCTCGAACAACAAGACTTGCACGGCGCTATTAAAAATTTTACTGCCACAATTAACATTAATCCGCAATTCGCGTCAGCTTATAACGATCGCGGTGTGGCCCGCTACAAATTAGGCTACAAGCAATCGGCGATCGAAGATTTAACTACAGCCATCAAACTCAATCCTTACCGAGCCAAGTATTACAGCAATCGCGGTTTTATG
This sequence comes from Microcoleus sp. T3_B1, assembly GCF_036700445.1. Lineage (NCBI taxonomy): Bacteria > Bacillati > Cyanobacteriota > Cyanophyceae > Oscillatoriales > Microcoleaceae > Microcoleus > Microcoleus sp. T3_B1. Next base: position 10,796 of record NZ_JAUBOX010000032.1, on the reverse strand, counting down.
CTGACTGGTTTAAAAGATTATACTGCGGCGATCGCAGATTACAACTCGGCACTGCTGCTGAACCCCAATTTAGCCCAAGCTTACTTTAACCGAGGTGCTATCCGCCTGCAAATGGAGAATTCCCTGGCAGCACTAGCTGATTTTGAGTCAGCAATTCGCCTCGATAGCGATTTTGCTAAAGCTTACTTTAACCGAGGAGTGATTAGATATAAATTGAGAGAGGTTCAGGGAGCATTTGAGGATTTTCAGAAGGCGGCAGGGCTTTTTAAGCTGCAGGGGAGAATGGATTCTTATCAAGATGCGGTTTCTAAAATTAGCCAGCTATGGTATTAGTTGAATTGGGGAATTGGGAATTGGGAATTGGGAATTGGGAATTGGGTAAGGTGCAGCGCACCTTACACCTCTAGTTAAAGTTAGCCAATTCTCAAGGCTGCATCGGTAGGTTGAGGGTTAGGAGCACTAGGAATCCTAGATAAAGGAATTGCAAAGGCTGCATTTTGAACAGAGGCGACGGTAGCATTTTGTACCACAGTAGAAGCCGCTGCCAAGTTAATTACAGTATTGCTTCCAGATTGAGTGAATGTAGTATCGGATAAATTTCCTGTCAAAGCAATGCGATCGCCTTCCTCTGGTCTAAAATCAACTATTGTATGACTTGTCGGGGGTAGGGTAATAAAAGGAAGAGAAGCAGGATCTACTCCGAGCAAAACAAAAGTATCTGCACCACTACCTCCTGTGAGAGTATTGTTGCCTGTATCTCCAATCAAAATATCATTGCCATCACCACCAATTAAGATATCATTCCCTTGACCGCCTCGCAAAAAGTCGTTACCAGCATCACCATTGAGAATATCGTCAGCGAAATTGCCAATCAGAATATCGTTGCCAACACCTCCGCTAATGGAGTCGTTACCTTTGCCGCCTCTGAGAAAGTCGTCACCCGCTTCGCCCGTGAGGGTATCGTTGCCTTGGCTGCCATTAATTGCATCATCCGTGGGTGAACCGAGGATCGCATTGTTGCCGCTACCTCCCACTACACCGCTGGGATTTTGCTGAGAGTCTTGGGAAGTGACTTGATAGTTATTGGTGGTGTTTGACAGTCTGAGCGCTCGCAAAGATAGATTTACGAAATTGGTACTATTGATTAAAGCGTTAAGCGCATTAACATCGCTAACTATGCTAGAAACCCGACTGGGAACGATTCCTTGAACGACTTTTGCAGTCGAAATGCGATCGCCCTGCTGCACCGCATTCACCGTTTCAAAACCTTGAATAACGTTGCCAAAAACAGCATAATTACCATCCAAAAATGGCAAATCATCCAAAGCAAAATAAAACTGCGAAGAAGCAGAATTCAAAGCATTAGAACGAGCCATTGCCACAGCCCCGCGAGTGTGCGGCAACTGCGGCGTCTGGGTTACAACTTGGTTGTAAACAGGTTGCGCGGCCCCTTGTGGCTTAATTTCCAAAGGAATAAAACGCGGCTGATTGGTATCCGGGTCAATAAAATTACCCGTTCCCAATTGACTTGCGGGAATTGTCGTATCTCTGCTGCGCGGATCGCCTCCTTGCACCACAAAAGGCTCTGGCTGGCGCACAACTCGGTGAAACATCACCCCGTCGTAAATGCCACGTTCAACTAAGTCAACAAAATTTCCCCCAGTAATCGGGGCATTAGTGCCGTCTACTTCGATCGTAACGGGTTGACCGTTAATTACCTGGACTACTATAGCTTTGCCTGTTAACGGGAGTGCAGCGCTCATGGGTAAATTGCTATTTGAGTGAGTGATCGTTGGGTTTTAGAAGCAATCCGCGAATTGCCCTTACCCATTTAATCAGAAAACTGTAAACTTGTCTTAAGTACAGTTCTACTTCTAAATTTATGATGTCCCGTCGCAAGTTTTTTAGCACTTTATTGGCAATTTGTCTAGTTGTTCTAAGTTTCAATTTTGCCACACCTGCATTGGCCCTCGGTGGCAAGCTTCCGACGCTGAATGAAGCGGCACCGGATTTTAGTTTGCCGACAAACAGCGGCGAGGGACAAGTCTCCCTGTCCGATTATCGCGGTAAGTGGCTGGTAGTCTATTTTTATCCGAAAGACTTTACATCGGGATGTACGATCGAAGCACGGAGATTTCAGGAAGACTTGCCGAAATACTTGGCAAAGAATACTCAAATTATCGGTATTAGCGCTGATGATGTCAACTCCCACGCGGAATTTTGCGATTCGGAAGGTTTAAAGTTTCCGCTGTTAGCTGATACGGATGGTAAAGTGAGTAAAGCTTACGGTTCTTGGATGAGTTTTATCTCGGCGCGGCACAGTTTTATTATTGACCCTGAAGGCATTTTGCGGGAAACTTTTGTGAAGATTAATCCGGCGATTCATTCTAAAGAAGTGTTTGCCCGTTTGGGGGAATTGCAGGCTAACGGGTAATACCATTTTAGATTTTAGATTTTAGATTGGAAGAATTGGGAATGACTGAGGAAGCTTGTGTTTGTAGTAAGGACTAAAATCCTCTGAAAATGCAGATGATTTTAGTCTTCACTGCAAACGTTATCAGGTTGATTTGGGAGCATCTCATATTTGTAAAAATACTTCTTCTGGCTCCTTCCTTCTGCCTCTTTCCTTCTGCCTCTTTCCTTCTGCCTCTTTCCTTCTGCCTCCTGCCTCCTGCCTCCTGCCTCAAAACTCCAATTTCTAGCGGAGGGCTGCAAAGGTGAGATGCTCCCGTTGATTTGACCTCACATCTTGCACCATTCTCAATCAATACGCTTGGGTTAAAACTATTTATTCCGGGCTATATCCCCCTCGCATACCCCCTACTCCCCCTGATTGTTGGGGAGTAGGGGTTGACTTTGAGTAATTTCTTGTCCCACCCCCTACTCCCCTTCGTAGGGGCGGTGCCAAGAGTGCCCGCCCTAGGCGCCGGGGGATCGAGCTTAACCCAAGCGTATTGCATTCTCAATAATCCTTTTTTGGGTGGGTTCTCCTGCCCAACCCCTACTCCCCACGAGAAAATCTACTCTTTGTGGAACGGGCAGGAGAGCCCCTTATTGACAATGGTGCAACATCTCAGTTTTACGGGAAATGATGGCTGGTAACGTGACAAGCAATATCAGAGTAAATTTAAAATCTAAAATCGCCTGTCATGCCATATTCAATGAGAATTAAACTTGCTATTGACTGCAAGAGGCTCCGAAGAAGATTCAGGCTCTGAAAATTTTCTATTTCTGCTAGCAAGGCGGCGTTCCGGGTCAATTCCCTCGAAGGTTGGCGGCAACCAAACTCGGACTACCAACAACACTCCCAAAACCAGCAAAAATGCGCCTGTTGATAATATTTGAACCCAGGGAGTTTCCAGCACTCCCCGCACGATAACTTCTCGCAAAACAGATACTATACAAACTTCCACAGCCACACCTATCGAAACCCGCTGCTCTTGTAAATAAATAATTAGCAGGCGAAATAATTCCACCAAAACCAATAAGAATAGAATGTCGGCAGTGACTTCCTGGAAATTCAAAGGAGGTAGCAGCGAGAAGAACATTTCTCGCAGTTCGAGCACCATGAAACAAAACAAACCAATACATAGGGAAATTACAATTAAGTCTTGGACTGTTTCCAGAGCGGTGACGATTAATTGAAGATTCAACCATTGAGGGGGGTGACTGGACGAGTTGTTTAAACGCTTTTCCATTGACAGCTCCTGCAACTTGTTTGACTTCCTTACAGCTTAATTGAACTTAGGTTAATCTTTGACAATTTACAGGTTTAATCTATTTATCAGTCTCATAAAATTTCGCTCGGTTGACAATTTCACACACACTTTTATTTGCCACCCCGGTGGCTTGACATTTAGTGATACTTTATGCTATGTGAAACCTGCAATAAGTAGCTTTGATATCTAAAAAATACAAGTCTGAATGCTGGAATGCCCCAACTGCTATAAAATATGAAAATTGTAAAGAATTATTTACCACAGCTTGATAAACTCAAGCTAGCGACTCTCGGCTTTAATCATACAAAAGCCGGAAAGTTAGCCCAAAAACCAAAAGTAATCCAGAGAGGATTGAACACAATGGCATTTGAACTTGCACCATTACCCTTCGCCGCTGACGCCCTAGAGTCAGGTCATATGTCGGCCAACACTTTTTCGTTCCACCACGACAAGCACCACGCTGCTTACGTGACCAATCTGAATAAACTGATTGAAGGAACTGAAATGGCGAGCAAATCCCTTGAAGAAATTGTCAAGGAATCTGCTAAAGACCCATCCAAAGCTGGCATTTTCAACAATGCAGGTCAAGTTTGGAACCACAATTTTTTCTGGAATTCCCTCGCACCGGGCGGCGGTGGCACTCCGACAGGAGCTTTAGCTGAGAAAATCAACGCCGACTTCGGCAGCTTCGACAAATTCAAAGAAGAATTTAAGACTGCTGCGACAACTCAGTTCGGTAGCGGCTGGGCTTGGCTGGTTGTGGACAACGGTACTTTGAAAGTTACCAAAACAGCTAACGCTGACACCCCCGTAGCACACGGTCAAACTCCGTTGCTGACTTTGGATGTGTGGGAACACGCTTATTATTTGGATTTCCAAAACCGCCGTCCCGACTACATTACTAATTTCTTGGATAATTTGGCTAACTGGGATTTCGCAGCAGCAAATTTGGCTGCGGCTTAGTAGCATCTTAGTTTGAGGACTAAAGTCCTCACTACAAACTTTATCGGTTTGTAGTGAGGACTTTAGTGGTGATGAATGAGAATTATTTAACCTGACATCTTGCAGCAATATCAATAAGAGGATTTTTCGTGGGGTCGGGCGGGTTTATAGAACCTATTTGCAAGCTTTAAGGCTGTTGGCGAACCCGCCCCTACGGCTAATTGAGAATGGTGCAAGATATCAGTTTAACCAAACTTGCTATTAAGCTGTTCGGCATTTAAAAGACGATTGTAGGGTGCGGAGCGTACAGAAGTGTTTCCCGCATAAGCGCGTAAGTGTTCACTCCTGACGCACCATACAAGCCTCGTTAGTGGTTTAAATGCTCCACAGCTTAGCAGACAAAAACAGCTTTCAACATTCCTTCGTCTCGGTCTGGTTGGAGTTCAAATCCTAGTTTTTTACAGAGGCTCTGCATCTGGTAGTTGCTATTGAGAATGTAGCCAACGATCGCCTCTAATTTCTCTTCCTGACCAATTTGCAGCATCCGCCTCAATAATTCTGTTCCCAAACCGCGCTTCTGATAGCTATCGCTAACGATCAGCGCAAATTCGGCTTGGTTTGTGCCGTGGAGTTTGCTCAGACGCGCTACTCCCAAAACCCGGTGTTCTGAGGTTTCCGGGTCTTGACGATCGGCTACTAACACCATTTCCCGATCGTAGTCAATAAAACAAATCCGGGTCAAACGTTCGTGAGCGATGCGGTGCTTTAACTTTACCATGTGAGCGTAACGCAAATACACGCTCTCTTCGGAAAGTTCTTTGTGGAAGAGCACCATCAGCGGCTCATCTTCTGGGCGAATGGGACGGATGGTGAGGGGACGATCGCCGTTTGTTGACCATGTTTGAACGTATTGCGTAGGATAGGGGCGAATCGCGGGTGAAATGCGGTTTTCTGTTGTCTGGAGAACAACGCGGGCATCAAGAGCGATCGCACCTTCAGGAGAAACCAACAGCGGATTAATATCAATCTCGGAAATTTGAGGTTGCTCTACAATCAGTTGACTGAAACGAACTAATAACTGTTCGAGTTGTACCAGGTCAATTGCCGATCGACCGCGCACTCCTTGCAAAGCTTTATAGATGCGAGTTTGCTCCATCATCCGCCGCGCTAGGGTGGTATTTAAAGGCGGAAGGGCGAGCGATCGATCTTGAAAGACTTCCACTAATTGTCCGCCGGAACCAAACAGCATCACCGGCCCAAATTGTGGGTCAATACTGCTACCCAAAATTAGTTCATAGCCTTCCAAATGCACCATCGGCTGCACGGTTACGCCAAGAAACGCTGCAGGATCGATCGCCCGTACCCGCTGGGAGATCCCCTCAAAGGCACTAATTACAGCGTTAGCATCGCCTAAATTTAGTTTTACGCCCCCCACATCGGTTTTGTGAGTAATCGTCTCAGAATGGAGTTTTAGCACCACTGGATAACCGAGGATCTCGGCAATTTCCACAGCTTCGGCCGCACTTGCTGCAATTTCTGTCGCTACGGTGGGAATGCCGTAAGCTGCCAGCAACTGTTTTGATTCGTACTCGGTTAATAGAGTGCGATTGTTTTGGCCCGCGGCAGTCAAAATCTTCGCAGCAGTCGCACACCCGGAAGTCTCGATTTCGCAATCAGCGGGGAGAGAAGGCGTTTCGTAGATAGCGCGCAGGTTGTATGTGTACCGCCACATATAGTTGAATAACCTGACGGCGGTATCGGGATAAGGGAAAGTCGGAATATTTGCCTGATTGAGAATTTGCGTTCCCGCTGACACTTCCACACCACCCATCCAGCTTGCTAATAAGGGCTTTCCGAGTTTGCTGTAAGACTTGAGTTTTTCTGCGGTTTGCGTCGGATTTGTCATCGCTTGTGGCGTCAGGATGACCAGCAATCCGTCACTATTGGGATCGGGAGCGACAACTTCTAGAGTTTTGGCGTAAAGATCGCTACTAGCATCGCCCAAAATATCGATCGGGTTGTGATGACTCCACTGAGGGGGCAAAAACTCATCAAGCTTCTGCACCGTCTCCGGTGACAGATTTGCCAGCGCACCGCCGTCGCTAATTAAGGCATCAGTGGCGATCGCCCCTGGGCCTCCTGCATTGGTGACGATCGATAGGCGGTTGCCCTGCGGTCGCGGTTGCTTGGCCAGAATTTCTGCCATGTCGAACAAATCGGAAATCGTATGTACGCGCAACGCGCCACAGCGGCGGAAAGCAGCGTTAAGCACGTCATCGCTACCGGTCAAAGCCCCCGTATGGGAAGCGGCGGCTTGGGCGGCGGCGGCGGTACGTCCTACCTTGAGAATGATGATCGGTTTGTCGATCGCCACTGGGCGGGCGGCGGACAGAAACGAACGAGCATCACCCATAGATTCCATGTACAAAACGATACTGTGGGTATGGGGATCGTCCCCGAAATACTCGATCAGATCGCCCCAACCGACATCAAGCATAGAGCCGATCGACACAAAAGCGCTAAAACCGACATTTTCCCCCAAACTCCAGTCGAGAATCGAAGTACAGAGGGCGCCGCTTTGACTGATGAAGGCGACATTACCCGGACGGGCGATCGTACCTGCAAAAGTAGCATTGAGCCCAAGCACAGGATTCATCACCCCGAGGCAATTTGGGCCGATAATCCGCATTCCGCCCCGACGCGCCTCGGCCATAACTTGCTGTTCTAAAGCCTCCCCAGCCGCGCCAATCTCTTTAAACCCAGCAGAAACAATAATTGCCCCTTTCACCCCAGCAGCGATACATTCGCGGATCACTTGCGGCACCCCAGCAGCAGGCGTAGCAATCACCGCCAGATCCACTACTTCCGGGACGCTAGCAATGTCAGGATAAGACTTGAGTCCCAAGACGCTGTGGCGCTGGGGATTCACTGGAAAAACTGTTCCGCCAAACGGATTCCGAATCAAGTTCCACAGGAGAGTTCGTCCGACGCTTCCTTCTCTCTCTGTTGCGCCGATTACAGCCACGGAGCGAGGCCGAAAAATCCGATCGAGCGGATGACGCTGTTCTTTCCAAATATCGTGAGCCCGATCGCTCGCAGTGCTTTGATTCATTGAATTTATCTGCATAGTACCCTACTTCAATTAATCAGCAATTAATATTGCTCTGCTTTCGATAACAATCACCGAATCAAATCCGAACTCTTTTTCGGCTTTTTCTTCATCTTTCTCTCGTGTTCGCGGTTCGTGACCCAAAAATCTCATTGCCCGTTGCCGACCTACCCGCCCTTAAACAACCTTTCCGTTGTCCAAGTGTTAGTTGGGGAGCCAAGTTTGTCAGAGCTTCCTCAACAATAATTCAAGAGGATGCTCTGCCTACTATCTATCTTAATTCTTCCCACCGAATTAGCAAGTCAACTTTTGTAACAAATAGCGAACTGAGGATTTAAAATAGTGAAATTAAATATATACTAGATGTAGTGGTCGAAGAAGAAAAGATCGATCGCTAACAAAAATTTGAGGGGAAAGCAAGCTATGTTTGCAGAATGGCACGGCTTTACTGAAGGCAACTGGACAAACGAAGTCAACGTCAGAGACTTCATCCAAAAGAATTACACCCCCTACGAAGGGAATGCAGAATTTCTCGCAGCACCAACAGAAAAAACCCAGCAGCTTTGGCACAAAGTCCTGGAACTAATGAAGCAAGAGCGCGAAAAAAGTGTATTGGATGTTGATACAAAAGTTCCCACATCTATCACGGCTCATGCAGCAGGATACATCGATCGCGACTTAGAACAAATAGTAGGTTTGCAAACAGATAAACCTTTGAAACGCGCGATTATGCCCTTTGGCGGAATTCGGGTGGTCAAGGCAGGTTTAGAAGCTTACGGCTATCAGCTAGATGAGCAAACAGAAGAAATATTTACGAAATATCGCAAAACTCATAACGATGGTGTATTCGATGTTTACACGCGCTCGATGCGTCTGGCGAGACGTTCTGGTATCATCACAGGTTTGCCAGATGCCTATGGACGCGGGCGGATCATCGGTGACTATCGGCGCGTTGCTTTGTACGGTGTCGATCGCCTAATTGATGATAAAAAAACCCAGCAAGAATCACTCGAACTAGAGGCGATGGACGAGGCAACAATTCGTTTGCGCGAAGAGTTATCCGAGCAAATTCGGGCCTTGTTTGAGTTAAAAGAAATGGCGGCTAGCTACGGCTTTGATATTAGCCGTCCGGCGGCAAACGCACGAGAAGCTGTCCAGTGGGTGTATTTTGGCTACTTGGGAGCAGTGAAAGAACAAAACGGGGCAGCGATGTCTCTGGGCCGCGTATCGACGTTTTTAGACATTTATTTCGAGCGCGATTTGCAAAGTGGCGCGAGTTCCGAAGTGGAATTGCAAGAACTGATCGACCATTTTGTAATGAAACTCCGCATGGTGCGGTTTTTGCGGACTCCCGACTATAACGCTCTGTTTTCTGGCGATCCAACTTGGGTAACAGAGGCGATCGGCGGTATAAGCACTGACGGTAGAACATTGGTAACTCGTAACAGTTTCCGATTCTTGCACACCCTGTCAAACCTCGGTACTGCACCAGAACCAAACCTCACTGTTTTGTGGTCGGAAAACTTGCCGGAAAACTTCAAAGAATTCTGTGCCAAGGTATCCAGCGATACGAGTTCGATTCAGTACGAAAACGACGACTTGATGCGTCCTCAATACGGCGATGATTACGCGATCGCCTGTTGTGTTTCTGCCATGCGAATTGGCAAGCAAATGCAGTTTTTCGGCGCGCGAGTTAACTTGGCTAAGACTTTGCTCTATGCGATTAACGGCGGTAAAGATGAGAAGTCCGGCGACCAAATCGCGCCGCAGTTCCCACCGATTACTACCGAATATCTCGATTATGACGAGGTAAGAGCCCGGTTCCACGACATGATGGCGTGGTTGGCAAAAACGTATATCAATACGTTGAATGTCATTCACTATATGCACGACAAATACTGCTACGAACGGCTAGAAATGGCATTGCACGATCGCGATGTTTACCGGACAATGGCCTGCGGAATTGCCGGACTCTCTGTGGTGGCGGACTCCCTATCGGCGATTAAACACGCTAAAGTTAAGGTGATCCGCAACGAGCAAGGTTTGGCAGTGGATTACTCGATCGAAGGAGAATATCCCAAATACGGCAATAATGACGATCGCGTAGACAGTCTGGCGATCGAACTTGTGCAAAGCTTCATGAACGAAATTCGCCAGCACAAAACCTACCGCGGCGCTGTAGCGACTCAATCGGTACTAACGATTACCTCTAACGTAGTGTACGGCAAAAAAACTGGTAGCACTCCCGACGGACGTAAAGCAGGCGAACCCTTTGCTCCCGGTGCTAACCCGATGCACGGCCGAGATTCCTGTGGGGCGCTCGCATCCTTATCTTCTGTAGCAAAACTGCCTTACAGTGATTGTCAAGATGGCATATCGAATACTTTTTCGATTGTACCGCAGGCCTTGGGCAGAATGGAGAGCGATCGGACTAATAACCTAGTTGGTCTGTTAGACGGTTACTTCCACGATGGCGGCCATCACATCAATGTTAACGCCCTCGATCGGCAAACATTACTAGATGCGATGGAACATCCAGAAAACTATCCCCAGCTAACAATTCGTGTCTCCGGTTATGCGGTTAATTTCATCAAACTTACCCGCGAACAACAATTAGATGTGATTAAACGGACTTTCCACGAGCGCGTCTAAATCCCAGCAGAAAAAACTCGGCGGTTTCAACCGCTCAAGAGTCAAACTTTCATCCGAACAGAGGGGGACTGAAGAAGCTGTTAAACAATTAAGCTCAATCCCCCCTAGCCTTAAGAAAGGGAGAACCGGAAACTCGGAAAATCCCCCTTCGTAGGGGCGGTGCCCCCGTGCCCGCCCTTGGCCAGGGGGAGCGAGCCTCGGCTATAAACAAGAGATCCGAAAAGTTTTCCGGCTATTGTTAAGCCCGCCCTCCCCCTCATATCAAATCCGTTAGCATCGGAATAGTAAATTCGAGTTCACAGTCAACAGTCAACAGTCAACAGTCAACAGTCAACAGTCAACAGTCAACAGTCAACAGTCAACAGTCAACAGTC
>NZ_JAUBOX010000031.1:0-79055 GCF_036700445.1 Microcoleus sp. T3_B1 | reverse complement strand
GCGGTTATCCAGAAAAAAGGATATCCGGATTAATTTCCGGAGAATCCCCGCTGCTTTAGCACGGGGAGTGTCAAAACTATCCCCGCCGCAGTTACACCCCTCATACCGAAGGAACAGTCCCTTTTGTAGTGATGGAATTTCTATCAGCTACTTACGGCGATGAATACTCTGTCGAACACACAGAAGAAATCGGCAAGTGGTTTTTTTACGAACAAGTAATCAAAGTTCCTCGCTATGTCATTTTTCGGCCGGATACAGGCAGAATAGAAGTTTATGCGCTTGAATCCGAGCGTTATGAAAATCAAAATTCTGATGAAAATGGCCGTTATTTAATACCTGGATTAAATCTATTTTTGGGAGTGTGGCAGGGAAATAGCGAAGGTAGAACGGGATATTGGCTGCGTTGGTGGGCGGAGGGCGCAGAACTGCTTTTGTGGCCGGAAGAAAGGGCAGAAAATGAACGCCAGCGGGCCGATCGCCAACAGCAACACAAAGAGTTAGCCGAGACGCTGCTGGAACAGGAAAGACAGCGAAATCAAGAGCTTTTGGCTCGATTGGCAGCCCTGGGTATCGATCCCGAATAGCATTAGAAGTCCGATGGAAGTCGGAAGAAAGAAGAGGTTCGAGGGAAGAAGGGAACCCGATCGAGATATGCTTTCTTCATCCTTCTTTCTTTAGTTTGCTTTCTTACTTCTCTGTTTGTAACAAAAAGTGGAATTTATGTTAGTAGAAAAACTAGAACAATTAAAAGATATTTTCGCACAAATGGAACGGGCTTTGATTGCCTACTCCGGCGGAATAGACAGCACTTTGGTGGGAAAAATCGCTTTTGATGTGTTGGGCGATCGCGCTTTGGCAGTGACGGCTGTTTCGCCGTCTTTACTGCCAGAAGATTTAGAAGATGCGCGCATTCAAGCAGCAGAAATTGGCATTGCCCACCAGGAAGTAGAAACTCAGGAAATGGCAAATCCCAATTACACTTCTAACCCAGTTAACCGCTGCTATTTCTGCAAAAGCGAACTGCACGATACTTTGAAACCCCTAGCACTAGCAAAGGGTTATCCTTATGTGGTGGATGGGGTTAATGCTGACGATTTAAAGGATTACCGTCCCGGAATTCAGGCTGCGAAGGAACGCGGCGCGCGATCGCCCTTAGCAGAAGTAGGCATGACTAAATTGGAAGTGCGGCAGTTGGCCAAAGAATTGGGTTTGCCTTGGTGGGACAAACCGGCTCAACCTTGTTTGAGTTCGCGCTTTCCTTACGGCGAAGAAATCACCGTTGGAAAGTTGCAAAGAGTGGGGCGCGCCGAACGGTATTTGCGACAGTTGGGACTGAAAAATTTGCGAGTGCGATCGGACGGAGATACGGCGCGGATTGAGTTACCCGCAGAGGAGATTCAGGAGTTTGTGGTAAATACGGATTTGCCTGCATTGGTGGCGGTGTTCCAGGAGTTTGGTTTTGTGTACGCGACTTTGGATTTGGAGGGGTTTCGTAGTGGCAAATTAAATCAGGTTTTGCAGCCACAGTTGTTGCAGGCAAAAGGTTGATTAATTTTCCAGACTACAAAAAATTTCTCATGATTGATGTAGTTTGGGACATGGACAAAGGGGAACTATGTCAATCGAAACTTTACCTTTGATGTAGCAACTTATACCTTTCACGGCTCGAATTGTTAGGATTACAGGACTTACGAAAAAGTAACGTATTGCTGTCGCCCAGCGAACTCAGTGAAGCAATCTCAAAGTGGCGTTGCTTAATCAGGGTATGAAAAAAATAACTTTAAAATCCAAAAGCTTTGTGGATACTGGTTTCTATGACGGGCCTATTTAACCTTTCATACCGTAAATCCGCAACGCCTTGGATGTTTGCCGTAGATTTGGGATGTGCCATGTAATAGCAAATCTGCTTTTAATACCCCCTTTATTTGTTACTGATACTTTTAATTCAGACAATCCCCGACAATCGGCGAAAATCTGAATATAGCACACTCATCAGATACGTCTGAGAGTATGGTGGTATCCCACAAAGCTTTAAGAAAAATTCCTAAAGCGCCATTGAAATCGCGAGGTATTTCATAACCGCAGTTGGGACATCTAAAAGTTTTAGAGCCACCTAACTTTCTCTGAATATGACCGCATTTTGTACAAGTTTTGGAAGTATATTCTTCCGTCAATCTAACCAATCTCGAACCGTAACGATTACAGAGATGTTCTAAGGTTTGCGAGAACTGATAAAATGCCCAAGTCATCATCGCCCTCGCCGACTTGGAATTAAGTTTGCGACTACCTCTTGCCACCATTTGAGAAGTTTCAAAAGTAGGTAGGTAAATAACATCGTAATTCCGTGCTAAATAGCTCGCTACCTGCTTGTGAATTTCCGACCGCAGGTTTTTGATTTTAGTTCTAACTTTCTCCATTGCTTGTTTTAGCCGATAACGCAATCGAGAAAACTGACCGCCCTTTGAGCATCCAAATTTTGACTGCATCTTATCCCAATGCTGGCACAATCGGGCAATCTTCCCAAAGTCATGCTTTCCAAATTCAGTAAAAGAATTGCCATCAAATCCAGTCAGGAAACAGCGCAGTCCGGGGTCGAGTGCGATGGTCTTGCCGCCATTTTTGGGTTCTGGAACGTCCATCTCTCTAGGCATATTTACGAACCAGCGTCCCTTATTGTAGGTGACTTCTACTGCCTTGTCATAGTTGATTAAGCAGGAATCCTGCCCAGTCCAGAGAGGTTTTTCTAGACCTTTGCTAGCATTGAGCATTAGATGACCGTTCTTGTAATCACCCGGGTCGAACTGAATTGTTTGTTTCTGGGAGCGGATTGACCTGAATCGAGCCAACTTCAATCCGACTAAAGGATTGGGTTTTGCCTTTTTTCCTTTACCTAATTGAGCGGGCTGCTTGTCAGTCTTCTTCCAAGCTGTATAAGCCTCGAAAAGGGCGTTGTCCAAACTGTGTGCTATTCCCAATTCTTTGCACCATTCCGGGATTATCTCGCAACAAGCGAGTTTTGCAGAAGCTACGAAAAGCTTGTTTACCGGAAGTTTTCAAGACTGGCTGACTGGTCTTTTTGTCCACAGTGTAGTAGGTAAATTTTCCCTGGTGTTTATTCAGGTAAGCGATTGCATTGTTATACACTTTGCGATTGGCGTGAATTCTCAACATCCAGACTTTCTTTGTCTCCCCCTTTGGGTAAACTCGGTACGTCAAAGTCTTCAATGATTTGCTTTTTATACTTTCTGAGTCCGTACAATCGGCAACTGAAGACGTGGATGATGGCGAGCACATCTTCAACCATTTCTCTTTCTGGACTAAGTGAACTATTGTTGAGAACCAGAATCTTACACCCGCCCCGCTCCGCAAACCATGAGATAACATCGAACCCGAATCGGCACAATCTATCTTTTGAGGCAATGACAACCATTCCGATGTCGCCTGTGTAAATGTGTTCCAGTAGGGCGATAAGACCTTTCCGTTTGAAATTGAGGCCGCTCCCGATGTCTTGGATAATTTCACATCCGGGGTAGCGCATTAGTGACAAGTTAAGGTGATGGGTAAATTGTCAAGGGGGTATTTACATTGGTTAAAAAATAGATGAAACTCAGAATAGGCAAGTAGTTGAGCAATTATGACCAGCCATGACCAAGACCAGAACTACCAATCGGGACCACGCGAAAAAGAAACAACGACCACTGATAGAGGATGAAGTAATTGCCCAGCAACTAGAAGCATTACTGACACCAGCCATGCTCAATCAGGAAAATTCCTACCGTCAGCTAAAACTTCGAGACCGAATTCTCAACTTGCCATTGATGATGGCTGCGGTCTTAACCTTACTATGGCGAGATGTGGCAGGGGTAAGAGAGCTGACCCGAATGTTAACGAGAGACGGCTTTCTGTGGTGTAATCCCACGTCCGTCAGCCAACAAGCACTCTCGATCGAGATTTTTGACCTTTCCTGCTGAGCTGTTTGAACAAGTATTTAAGGATTTATTACCGCGTTTAAGAACAAATTGGCAGAGGAGAAATCAACGAACCTTACCAGAAAGTATTCAGTTTACATTAACAAGATTTGAGCAGATATGGATTATAGATAGTTCAATATTAGAGGCATTATTTCGGAAATTATCAAACTTAGAGTCAGCTAAAATAGGACAATTGGCGGGGAAAATAAGTACAGTAATTGATCTAGTAACTAGATTGCCAGTCGAAATTTGGTTTACCGAAAATGCGAAATAATCGGATGTAAAACTTGAAGAGAATATCCTCAATCTAGCCAGCGAAAATACGTTATTACTATTAGATAGAGGCTTTTATCACTTTAATTTTTGGTTAAGATTAATTGAGCAAAAGGTTAACTTTATTACCCGAATAAAGAAAGGAGCCGCCATCAAAGTAGAGGAAGTATTTACCGATAGTTATGGACTGCGAGACCGTAAGATACGTTTGGGGTCTGGAACAAAGAAAACTCCGTTTATTACCTTACGTTTGATTGAAGTTCGTTCAGAAAAAACCTGGCATTCTTATTTAACAAGTGTGCTAGAGCCAGAAAAATTACCCCCTTATGTAGTAGCAGATTTGTATCGAAGACGTTGGCGGATTGAAGAAGCTTTTAATATTGTAAAAAGGCTGTTAGATTTAAGCTATTTATGGACGGGTTCAATCAATGGGATTAAATTACAGATTTGGGCAACTTGGTTATTTTATGCAGTTTTAGTAGATTTAGGTGATGCGGTAGCTGATGAACTAGCTCTACCTTTTGAGCAGATTTCTTTAGAAATGATTTATCGCGGTCTTTATCATTTTACTATAGCTCATCATAAAGGTAAAGCAACAGATCCAATCAAGTATTTTGCTGACCCCCAAAATCGAGATTTAGGCATTATTAAACAGCAGCGAAAACCGAATGTTAAGTTAATTATTGCCCCTTTTCCTGAAAAGCAACGAGGGTCTGACCAATTCTTTTTTAAGAACTCTCCGAAAGCCTCTTGACAAAAGACTTACAGCCTTAACTTGTCACCAATGGGGGTAGCGAGACAGAAGAAAGTCAGTCTGTCGGAGAAGGTCGGCTTTTTGACTTCGACTGCTAACTCTGGCGTAGAGGATGGTTGGTTTAGTAGATGGAATATTGACAACTGAGTCACAGTCGTAGCGTCGCTGTCCTGACGGCGTTCGGTATGCTTTGATTTTCCCTTCTTTTTCCCACCTTTCAAGGGTTTTTGAACATACTCCAAGTCGTTGAATAGCGATTCTTGGTGGTACATATGTGGACATATTGGGTTTTTTGAGTGAATTATCTCAGTCTACATCAATTGTCTGCCTTATGGCGGGAAATGTCTAAGAAAAACTCGTCCTGGAGATACCTCCCCCTTTGCTCGGACTTCGTTTGACTCTATGCAGCGGTTTCAACCGCCGATTCATAAAGAGGGTGGCTAACTTTCAACGCCCGAGTCTTATCAAGGAGTAGTTGGCTGAATTTGCTGTGGCTGCATTTGCTGCGGCTGCTGATTCTGAAGTTGAAGTTGCTGCTGCTGAATCTGAAGTTGCCGATTTTGCAGATCGATTTGCCGCTGTCTGTCTTCCAGTTGCAAGCGTCTGTCTTCAGCTTGCCGCTGTCTGTCTTCACGTTGGAGCTCTCTGTCTAGCAGTCTGTCTTGACGTTGCTCTTGTCTGTCTTCACGTTGTTCGCGAAGCTGTCTGAGCTGATTTTGCCGCTCGAAATCCCCTCCCAAAAATAAGTTTTGAAAAGCGTTGATAGTTGCTTGAAACCCCGTAAGAACGCCGCTAACCGTGCTAATGCCACTTGCTACTCCTGTTATGGGCTGCAAGAATCTGTTTATATTGTCTGCTACCCTAGCATAGCCCGATCGCGCTACCAGAATCACATCGTTGTTGCGGAGAGTAGGGTTATTATTAGGATTCAACCCTTGAGCAAAATCCACCTCGATGGTGCGGCGAGAAACAGTACCGTTGGGGTTCAATCGCAATAGTTCTACCTTGTCTTTTTTAGCCCGCAATTGATTGAAACTGCCTGCGGTCAGCAAAGCTTGGTGCAGGGATGTACTAGGCCGCACCTCCAAAGCCCCAGGCCTAATTACTTCTCCTACAATATTGATGCTAATCGCGTTCGGAGAAAAACTGCTATTTGCGACTTGAGAAACTTCAGCTAAGTCTACAGTAGCTGCTGTCGGGATAATTACGCTATCTCCTTCTTGCAGCAAAATATCTTGAGTTGCGTCGCCTCTTTGCAGCAAATCCCACAGATTTACCATGATAGTTTGTTCGTTGCCCCCTCTGACTCGGCGGCGGATTTGCACTCGGCGAATGTCAGCTTCTGTAGTGATACCACCAGCAATTTTCAATGCTCTAGTTATCGTTGGTAAGCCCACAACAGCTCCTTGCTGTTGGTCGATAGATACAAAACTCAACTCTGTTTGTTGGTTGCTCGATCGCACATCCGAAGCAAATACAGTATAAGGCCCCGGCCGGTTTACTTCCCCGACAATTACCACGCCAATTGGTTGAGTAATATCAGCGGAAAAATTAGCACTGGCTCTTTGACGGACTTCTTCAGTATTAAGGGCACTTGCTGTCGGTACAAAAATTGTATCTCCATCTCGAATGGTAACGTCTTGACGCAAATTTCCCGTCTCTAAAAAATCCTGCAAATCAACAGTAGTAACTTGCTCCGGCCCGCCTCTGCGGGGACGGCGAATTTGGACATTTCGCATATCTCCTGCTGATGTCACCCCTTTTGCAAGTTGCAGCATTTCCATCAAAGTCGGGAATTTTACTCCTCCTCCTTCTCTAGTGGGATTAATCTTGTAGGAACCCGGGCGAGTAACTTCACCTGCAAGACCTATATTTAGGGGGCGAGCGACCATCAGAGTCACGGTAACAACGGGAACATTGATGAAGGGTTCGTATCGCCTGGTAATTACGTTAGCGGCTTGTTCCAGCGTCAACCCTTGAATTGAGACGCTGCGAATGATTGGCAAATTGAGCGTCCCGTCAACTAACACTTGATATTCTCTGCTGAATTCAGGGACGCCGAATATCTCTAAAGCAATGCGATCGCCCGACCCTAAAGTATAAGCTGCTTCTTGCGTCAGCGAACCAGAATTGCCGCTCGCCGGCAAACCCGAACCCGCAGGTGGCGGCGGCGGTACTCTCGGCCTGTTTGGGTTAGGAGTGCCTGCAGGAGTTCTGACGGCAGGCAACTGAGCTATACTGGGCAGCGAACTCAATAGCACCAGGAGTGCTGACAAACTCAGACTTGTAGCGGTTTGAATGGTATGTTTCATCTTTCTTTCCTGGTTGCAGCCTGCCATTGAACAAGAGCAATTTAGCTAGTGGATTTTAGTTTATTTTCCCTGCTGTCCAGTGTAGCCTCGCTTCGCTGCAAAATCCACAGGTGGAATCATAAAAATTGTGCGATCGCACTTAACTATTTTGTACCTTGTTTGTAAAGAAAGTGTAAAGCCCGCCAACTGTTCTCAGGATTAGGCTCTCGTTTGACCAAAATTCTTCACACATAACTCGGGATACAAATCAACCCGCCACAGAAAGGAGATAGGAAAAAACCACCCTGATTTGAGGTAAAATGTTAAATAATTCTCTCTGCAGGACAAAGACAAGTGTCACTAAAATTGGATAAAGTAATTCCCTGGGGACGCTGCTTGGATGAATACATAGGAATGTTTAGCTTGACATCAAGTGACCTCAAACTAGCAATCCTTGATTGTGCAGGCGGCCCGGCGAGTTTCAATGCCGAAATGACTCGCCAAGGTAAAAAGGTAATTTCTTGCGATCCAGTTTATCAGTTTACTGCGGTGGAAATTGGCGATCGCATCCAAGAAACATATCAAACTGTGATTGACGGTGTTAAAGCCAATTTAGACGGCTACCTGTGGAATAATTTTGAATCGCCCTACCAGCTAGGCGAAGTGCGAATGAAGGCGATGCAGGAATTTTTAGAAGATTTTCCATCTGGCTTGCAGCAAGGCCGCTACATTAATGCTGAGCTGCCAGTTTTGCCTTTCGAGAACGGTCAATTCGATTTAGCTTTGTGCAGCCATTTCTTATTTGCTTATTCTCACCTGCTTTCGGAAGAATTTCATCGGTCAGCAATTACAGAAATGTGTCGGGTTGCGAAGGAAGTCCGCGTCTTTCCTCTATTGCAGAGTTTTAGCGGGGAAGAATCCGATCACTTAAATCCGATCGTCGCCGAATTGAAAAAGAGAAATTTTAGTGTAGAAATTCAAGAGGCTCCTTATGAGTTTCAAAAAGGTGGGAATAAGATGCTGCGAGTTAGGGGGCGAATGTAATTCGCGGCTGCGGAGGGCATGGCAATTTGCGATCGCTTATTTCAAAAAAATTAGATAAGCTAAGCATAAGGTCATGCCTCATCTTGGGGTTCGCCAATCGCACGCTGGACTGCATGGCGAATGTGGATAATCCTCACCGTTGGTATGGGTTGATCGTCAAAAATAGTGAAGAGTATGGGATACGTGTTTTTACCACTTCCATACAGAAGCTGGCGAATCTCTTGGCTGAAAAATGCGTTTTCACGGGCTAAAACACAACGACGCGGCATTTCTTGGAGTGAGGAAATCGCTTTAATCAGGCCCTGATACCATGCTTGAGCGCGTTCGGGAGTCGTGAATTGGGAAAAGTTCAGAAACGCTGCATCAGCTTCAGATTGAGCTGTACTAGAAAAGTCAATGCGATACATTATGCTTCCAAAGAAAGTCCGTATTTCTGGTTTTGTCTATCGACAAACTCTTCCAGAGTAGAAAACTGACCCCGATCGAAGTCATCAAGTCCGCGTTGAATCCCTTCTAATGCCTCGAAGAAATCGCTTTCATCAAAGCTAAGTCCGAACGCGATAACAGCTAGGGTAACGCTGGTTATATCTTGTCCTGTACTTTCCGCCCGTTGGCGCAGCAGTGCTTCGATTTGGGGGGGTAAGGTGAGTGTAAGAGTCATAAAAGTTATGATGAATGGTTAACTTTATTTTCTAACTTTATTTTGGCATAGGTAGCCAAAACGATCGCTCCCTAGACTATCGGCCCATTGCTTAACCCGATCGTGCTCTTCGGCCCGTCTTGTTTGTCTGGTAATCTTGCAAGGCTGCGAGACTATTGGCGATCATTTGTTCTTTGCTGAGGGGTTGAAACTCGTTTGCTGTGTCAATTTCGCCCCACTGATATCCCTCCGTTTCCTCGGCAATTTCTGCGATTAACCGTTCAAAGTCGCTGAGATTACCGTTGGACTGATTCAGCCATGAAAGCACGATCGCCTTAACCGAATCGCTGGGCATGGCTTGGATTTGGGCATGAAGTTGCTTTATAGATTGAGCCATTGGACAATAGAGAGTGACTGATTTAATTTTAGCGCCGTGTCAAATAATTGCGTACAATATCACGCACAGTTGCGGTAAAATTAATTAAAGACTTTTGTATTTTACTAACGGTCGGAAAATTAGTTAATACTTAAAAAAATGACTCGTGACTGATGACTAATGACTAATATTTGATATAATATCAGACCCATAATCCAAACTCAAACCAACTCATGCCACAAACAGTCTGGATCGCACGACACGGAAACCGCAT
The DNA here is from genome assembly GCF_036700445.1 of Microcoleus sp. T3_B1. Lineage (NCBI taxonomy): Bacteria > Bacillati > Cyanobacteriota > Cyanophyceae > Oscillatoriales > Microcoleaceae > Microcoleus > Microcoleus sp. T3_B1. The sequence goes on along the minus strand of NZ_JAUBOX010000031.1, from coordinate 69,432 downwards.
CGACTTCGTTAACCCCGACTGGTTTCTCACAGCAGAACGCCCCTATGACCCCCACCTTTCCGAAGACGGTCACATTCAAGCCAAACAACTCGCCAATCGCCTCAAAGGAGAAGGAATTTCTCATATTTTTGCTTCCCCTTTTCTGCGAACTGTCCAAACAGCAAATCACGCGGCAGAAGCTCTCGATTTGTCAATTAAACTAGACTGGGGACTGTGCGAATGGCTAAATCCTGAATGGATGACAGAAATGCCGGAAACTGAGTCCGTAGAAGCTTTGTGCCGGCGTTTTCCCAGGATTGATGCTTCCTACAAAGGCGGTATTGCTAATTATCCCGAAACTGGGGAAGCTTGTTTCAAAAGGGCGGGGGAAACGGCTAAACGCCTCGCGGCTGAGTTTCCCGAAGATATGTTATTAGTAGGTCACGGTGCGTCGGTTTTAGGAACTGCGATCGGGCTGGCGGGCTGTGCAGAAACGGAAATTAACGCTTCTTTGTGCTGTTTGGTGAAAGTGGTGCGGGGTGAGGGAGAATGGTCGATCGCACTTAATGGCGATACTTCTCACCTGACTGACTCTGAAACCGCGATCCGGTTTAATTAAAGTTGAGATTTGTGCGAAAAATCGCATTTTATGCTATGTGTGTAAGGTGCGCTGCCCGGTGCACCCTACGTTAATCTGATTAGTCCGAATCAGGGTGTTATTCTTTAATCTCGATCGCACATTTTAAATCGAAAATCTCAAATAGGTATGGCTGGACACAGTAAGTGGGCGAATATTAAACGCCAAAAAGCTAGAGTTGATGCCGTTAAAGGCAAGGTTTTTGCTAGAATATCTCGCGAAATTATTGTCGCGGCCCGCAGTGGAGTTCCCGATCCCGCTGGCAATTTTCAACTGCGGACGGCTATTGAAAAAGCCAAGGCGGCGGATATTCCTAATGAAAACATAGAAAGGGCGATCGCCAAAGGTGCCGGCTTGGCGGGAGGAAGTTCGGATTTAGAAGCTATTCGCTACGAAGGTTACGGCATTGGCGGGGTTGCTATTCTGATTGAAGCGCTGACAGACAATCGCAACCGCACAGCGGCTGACTTGCGAGAAGCTTTTACTAAAAATGGCGGCAACCTGGGCGAAACTGGTTGTGTGGGCTGGATGTTTGACCACAAAGGGGTTTGTACGGTACGCGGCCCTATTGATGAGGAACAATTGTTTGAAGCGTCGCTAGAGGCGGCTGCCGAATCTTATGATTTGATATTAATTGATGAGGATACTGAAGGTGCAGAGGTATTTACAAGTGTGGCTAATTTGGAACACTTGGCTGATGTTTTGAAACAAAAAAGTTTTGCTGTTTTGCAGTCGGAAAATCGCTGGATTCCGAGCAATACAGTGGAAATAGACACTCCTGAAAAAGCTCGATCGCTCTTGAAGTTAATGGATGCACTGGAAGATTTGGACGACGTGCAAAGTGTGACAGCTAATTTTGAAATGACAGATGAATTGATGTCTTCGATCATGGTTTAATGGTTGAAAAATGAGGGATCGGGATCGTCCTGCTGTCACTGCTGCAAAAGACGAAAAATCGCCAGCGGGACGATCGCGCTACACTATTACCAGGAAACGAATCCCCATCTGTATGCGAGGGGGGAGTGTCAATCCAAGGAATTGCTGAAAAAGCTGCATTGAAAATCTCCACCCACAGTAAAGCCATGCTAGACAACGAAAGCAAAAAAGACAGCACCCACTCACAAGAAGTTCTCTCAGCAACCGAAGTCTCAGAAACCAAGGATCGAGCCAAATCGGAGGTGCCGGCTAAACCAGAGGATACATCCAATTGGTTCGGTTCCGTTTTCGGAGCCGTCTCTGCAAGCGCGAGTGCGGTGGGGAGTGCGGCGGCGAGTGCTGGAAGTGCGATTGTTGATACGGCGAGTGCGGTGGGGAGTGCGGCGGCGAGTGCTGGAAGTGCGATTGTTGATACGGCGAGTGCGGTGGGGAATGCCGCGGGCACTGCTGGAAGTGCGATTGTTGATACGGCGAGTGCGGTGGGGAATGCCGCCGTCAGTGCTGGAAGTGCGATTTTTGTTAATACCGCGAGTGCGGTGGGGAATGCAGCGGCGAGTGCGGGAAGTGCAGCAATGCAAGTTCCCAATTTTTTTGGTTCATCCCTAGTTTTTATTTCGCAGAGTCCTATCCTGAAAAAACTGACCCAAAATTTCAAAATCGACTGGTTAGTTAATGCTATAGATGCTGTTGATGTGGTAAATGCCGAGGCGCAAGTTCGAGAGTTACAGCGCCAATATCCTCACGAGAAACCCGAAGAGATCGCACATCACTTGATGGTGGAAAAAGCCTTGCTAGCGGCAGGAAGTGGCTTGGTGAGCAGTTTAGTTCCCGGCGTGGCTTTGGCGTTGTCTGGCATGGATTTAGCGGCAATGACGGCGTTATCTGCCGAGTTGGTTTATCAAATTGCTGCAGCCTATGGCATGGATTTGCGATCGAGCGATCGCAAAGCAGAAGTTGTCGCTATTTTTGGTTTGTCCTTGGGTAGCAATTTAGCTATCGAAGCTGGAGTTACGCTTGTCAGCAATATTCCCTTGGCGGGTGCGGTAATTAATGCTAGCGCCAGTGCGACAATGATTTACGCGCTGGGATACGGTGCTTGTCGGTTTTATGAAGCGCATCTCGATTCCTCGAAAATCGAAACGAAGCTCGAAGATTTACGAGAGGTATTGCAAGCGGAAAGTGAGCAATATTTAGAGAAAGCGATCGCACAAGAAACGGTGATGGATTGGATTTTGGTGTATGTCGTCTATACCACCCAAAAATTCACCCGATGGGATGAGTTATTACCCCAATTACAAGCGGCCAATTTAAATCCCAAGTCTTTAGCTGAGATTGAAGCTGTGAAAAATAAGTCTAAATTGCCTCCCAAGTTGGATATTTTACTCGCACAACTCGAACTCGACTTTGCCGAACCACTTTTAAAGCGATGCACTGACATCATCGAGGCTGACGGTGAAATTAATGAACAAGAGGGGAAAATTTTGCTGACAATTCAACGGGCTGTTTTGAGCAAAAGAAAGCAAGCTCAAAAGCAAGCCTAGCCAACTTCGAGCGAGGATGGGGTATCAAAAGCCACTGAAGCACAAACTGAAGTCCAAGCTGAATCACAAATTCCCTCTTTATCTTCTGATTCTCCTTCTACTAATAAGTTGAGTTCGAGTATGCTGCAAAATTTCCAAAAAATCATAAAAGTTGCTGGGCGATTAGACGTGCAAAAGATTGCGAATTTAATAGATACTGAATCACAAGCTCCCCCCTTATCTTCTCATTCTCCTTCTACTAAGTTGAGTGCAATTCTGCTGAAAAAATTCAAGCAGATTTTAGCAGGTTCTACGCGGTTAGAAGTGGCAGAGATTGGGTATTTAATCGATCAGGTCGATCGCATGACGGGAGAAGAGTTTGAGGAATTTTTAGCCTGCTGTTTCCGCAATCTCGGTTATGCGGTCGAAATGACACCCAAAACGGGGGATTTTGGTGCGGACTTGATTCTCTCTAAAGCCCGCAAGAAAACCGTTGTCCAGGCAAAACGCTATCAAGGAAAAGTGGGAAATTCCGCCGTGCAAGAAGTGGTTAGTGCGGTTAAGTATTACGGGGCGCAAGATGCGATCGTTATTACAAACAGTATGTTTACATCCAATGCTCATAAACTGGCTCAAGCGAATGGGGTACAACTCTGGGGAAGAGAACAGTTAATTGATTTAGTGATTCGAGCTAAAAAATAAGGTATCTATGAACCAAGAATCCCAGTCTCTGAAAGAGCGGGGAGTGTCATTTGAAACACAAAAACTTGGCAGTTTTGCAGTCGGAAACTCGCTGGATTCCCAGCAATACAGTGGAAATAGACACTCCTGAAAAAGCTCGATCGCTCCTTAAGTTAATGGATGCACTCGAAGATTTGGATGACGTGCAAAGTGTGACGGCGAATTTTGAAATGAGCGATGAATTGATGTCTTCGGTCATGGTTTAACAATCTAAATCACCAGATTTTTGCCATCCGCAAGACAAATCCCGGTAACTCTGGCTCGCCGCTGACTGTTTCAGGATTATCTAAGATTTCAGGTTCGCAATCGGGACGGTAGATGTAGACTTTTCTGTTTTTGCGATCGAGCAAAAAGCCGAGCGATACACCGTTCTCAATATATTCTTGCATCTTGTTTTGCAATCCCTTGAGAGTGTCACTAGCAGACCGCAATTCAATCACAAAGTCTGGACAAATCGGGGCGAATGAGGCTTTTTGTTCTTCAGTTAAGGCATTCCAGCGCTCTAGTTTAATCCATGAGACATCGGGAGAGCGAGTTGCTCCATTCGGCAAGGTAAAGCCTGCACTGGAGTCAAACGTTTCACCTGTGCCATCTTCTTCTGCCCAGTTCGCAAGTTGCTGAGCAATTTTAATGTTGCGATTCCCTGTATCTGAAAAGGCTGGTGACATGATAATGACTTCCCCACTGGCAGTACGCTCAATTCTTAAATCGCGATTAACTATACAGAATTCATAGAACTGTTCAACAGTCATCGATTGGATCGCAGGGAAATTGACCGTCAGTGGGACGCTTTCGGTTTGGATTAGCAGCGTCGTCATGGTTTTTCCTCAGTTGGTGCAGGGGTGATAGAATACCTTGAGCTTATCATATCTTAGCTTGGCGCTCGAAAGTCTTAGTCGATCGGGGAATCGGAGGCACGGTATCCGTTTTTGGGCTGGGTCAATCGATTTTAGATTTTAGATTTTAGATTTTAGATTTTAGAATTGAAGCATTTTTAGATTAAAGATTAAAGATTAAAGATTAAAGATTAAAGATTAAAGATTAAAGATTAAAGATTAAAGATTAAAGATTAAAGAATAGAAGCCTTGACCCAGCCCAAAAACGGATACCGTGCCACGTACTCCTGTCGTGGAAAGATAAAATTTTTAGACCCTAGTTCAAGATCCCAGATTTATCTGTGGGGTAAATCTAAAATCTAAAATCTAAAATCTAAAATCGACTGACCCCACGGATCAATTTGGGGGGCAAGTTTCATCGGATACAGGTTTTTTATTTCTGGACGGATGAATCCGGGGGCTTGTATCCCGGATGCTTGATTGTCAATAATCTTTTTTCCCAGTCAGCAAATAAGTAACCATGTATCCCTTGCCCTTAACTTGAATGGCGCCGCGCTTCTGAAAAGTATATTTATCTTTTAATATCTCGTAGGTTTCGGCGGTGACTTGAATGCAGCCGGTAATCCCGTGGGATTCCATGCGCGAAGCAATATTTACTGTGTCGCCCCAGAGGTCGTAAATAAACTTTTTTAAGCCGATAACGCCGGCAACGACTGGGCCACTGCTAATCCCGATCCGAATGCTGAAAGGTTCCGAATGTTCTAAACTTAGCAGCCGAATTTCGTGCAGCATATCGATCGCCATGTTCGCAACCGCCTCGGCGTGATCGTCTCGGGGCGTAGGCAAACCGCCGACAACCATGTAAGCGTCACCAATAGTCTTAATTTTCTCTAAACCGTGGCGATCGGCCAAGTGGTCAAAAGCCGAAAAAATATCGTTGAGCACTTTCACCACCGCCGTCGCTGAAATTCTCGACGAAAGCTCTGTAAACCCCACAATGTCGGCAAACATCACAGTTACTTCCGCAAAACTTTCGGCGATATTGTGTTCATTGTCCTTCAAACGCAGGGCGATCGCAGCAGGCAAAACGTTCAGCAGCAGTTGCTCGGATTTAGCTTGTTCGAGTTCCAACTGTAGGTAAGCAGCCTGCAACTGTTCGGCTTGGCGAATTCTTTCTCGGGCTAGCTTTTCGATTTGGGCGGTGCGGCTCAAAGCTGTCAGCATATATGTCACCGGAATCAGAGTCCACAGCATCCCCATCGTCAGAGTTCCCCAAGAGCGCCAGTGCTTGCGAATCCGGCGAATTTCCGGCGTTGCCGACACGTACATAGACCACTGGCGGCCGCTAATTTTCAGCCGCCTTCTGCAAGCTGTATAGTTCGGGCCTGGATTGTCAAGAATCGGGCAGTTTTGCATCAGCGCTCGGTCAGCAGCGGCTGATGCTGGAAGCACTTGTTGGCTCTCGGATTGGAACTGCACCGCAAATAGCTGAATTTGCCTCTCAGCAGGGAGATTTTTGAGAACCGGGTTGGCCCTTTGCGGTAACAGTGACGCTGCTTGTTGCTTGTCTGGAGCCTCGCTAACGAGATAAATATTGAGGTAGTCGGTATTGCGTCCTTTTAAAGAGGTTTGGAAAATATCTTTGCCTCGAAATACGCCCAGAACAAATCCTTGTAGCAGTTGGCGACGGGATTCCAGGGTAGTCGGTTTACTGCTGTTTTCGTAAATCGGAACTATGGCTAAAAGACCTAGTTCCGGGGAGTTGCCCTGAGTTAAGCCGATGTAGCTGGTGACAATCATTTCTCCTGTATCGCGCCCTCGATCGAGCGCGGCGCGGATTTCTGGGTGGGAGGCGAGGTCAAAGCCTAATACTATCTCGTTTCCGGCTGGTGGTTCGACGTAGAAAGCCGGGAAGTATTCGGAACGCTGGAGAGCCTTGCGGAGTTCTCCTCGCGGGCCGCGCTCTGTAATCTCGAAGCTGGGCTCTGTTTCGGTTCTAGCTTTGGTTTCGTAGTTGCGCCGCTCGGAATTGGGGACGCGGGGGGCCCAAGCCAGGAGTTGCAGGCTGGGGTGGACGGCTAGGGGACGGGCGACAAACCGGGCAAAAGAGGAACGCTCGACGGCGCTGAAGGCTTTCATGTAGTCGCTGAGGGCCAGAACAGTATCTAAGTCGGAGTTGAGCTGGCGTTCGATGCCGATCGAAATATCGTCGATGCGGCGCTGCATTTCGTAGTCGCGGCGCTTGTCTTCCCAGTCCCAAACCAAGGCGAATGCTAGGATCGACAGTCCGACACCCAAAGCCAGCGTCAACCCGGCTGGAATGTAGCGAGACCAGGATAAAGGTAGTTTTTTCAGCATAATTGCCTAGCGAATAAGGGCAGCAGATTAGCACACCGCTGAGTGGGATTTATTTCGGCCTCTGAGTGCGGTTAATTCAAAACCCTGATAACTCAAGCACCGACGGCAATTGGGAATTAAAAGTTAGATATGTAAACTTTTAGATTAATGGACGATCGCTCAGCAGGGGATTTCAATCCAGAATTCCGCTCCCTGTCCGGGCGCTGAGATGCACCGCAGGCTTCCCTTATGTTTTTCTACCACAATCTGATGGCTGATGGATAATCCTAAGCCGGTTCCAGCCCCTACGGGCTTGGTGGTGAAGAACGGGTCAAATAGCCGCTTGCGAACCTCTTCGCTCATTCCCGGGCCACTGTCGGCGATGCAAATTACAATGCGATCGCAATCACTGAGCTGGTTTTTACTGTGGCTTTTCATGCCAGCTTTTTTCATGAGGGTGCGAATCACGATTGTCCGAGGTTCCCGTTGATTTTCTAGAGCGTCGATCGCATTGCTGATAATATTTAGAAATACCTGGTTTAACTGACCCGCACAACAGTAAATTTTGGGTATTTTTCCGTATTCTTTAATAATTTCAATCCCGTTTTTTATACTGCTCTGATGCAATCTGTGCTGCAAGATTAACAGTGTACTGTCAATTCCTTCATGAACGTCTACCAACTTCATTTCTGATTCATCCAGTCTCGAAAAATTCCGCAGCGACAGCACAATATTACTGATTCTTTCTACTCCTACTCTCATGGAATTTAGCATTCGTGGCAAGTCTTCCTTCAGAAAATCTAACTCTAACTCCTTAACTTTTTCAGCAATCTGAGGTACTGGGGACGGATAGCATTCCTGGTAGAGACTTAACAGTTCAATTAAATCGTGAAAATAGTTGTATGTGTGAGAAATATTGCCGTTAATAAAAGTTGCGGGATTGTTGATTTCGTGGGCAATCCCAGCCACCATCTGACCCAGGCTCGACATTTTTTCTGATTGAACTAATTGGATTTGAGCGTGTTGTAGCTTTTCGTAGGCTTCTTGCAATTGGGCTGCTTGTTTTCTCAATTGAGATTCGGAAGCTTGGAGTGCGGCGGCGGAAATTTTGCGGTTGGTTATATTTTCAATCATCCCTAAATTGTAAATGGGTTTTCCTTCGCCGTCTCGAATCAAAGTAGCTGTCACGTTTACCCAAACAATTTTACCGATAGCGGTAATCTGGCGGAGTTCGATTTGATAGTGAGTAATTTCTCCCCGCTCCAGAGAATCAGCAACTTGGAGATTTTTTGGAGAATCTTCGGGATGTCCAAGTTCAATAAATGTTTTGGCGAGCAATTCGGCTGCGGTATATCCCAGCATTTCGCAGTAAGTTTTATTAACTCTCACTAACTTGTTATCATCTAAATTAGCTAAGTAGATAGCGATCGGTGCATCTTCAAAAATTGTGCGAAATAGTTCCTCGCTGGCCCGGACTTGAGCTGCTAGGGAAAGCCTATCGGTGATGTCTTCAAACGTAGACAAAATGCCGACAACATTGCCGGAATTGTCGTGTAAAGGTATTTTATTTGTATCCAGACAGCACTGGGTGCCGTCGGCTTGCATTTTGGATTCTAAGATGTGATATTCTGGGGTGTTGGTTGCCATGATGCGGCGGTCGCAGGCTCGAAAAAATTCTGTTTCTTCGGGCTTCCAGGGCATATCGAAATCGGTGAGACCGGCGATTTCACTGGGGTGATTGAAACCTGCGACTTTGGCAAAGTTTTTGTTGCCTCCCAAGTAAACTAAATCTCGATCTTTCCAGGCGATTAACTGAGGGATGTTATTGATTACCAACCACAGCATATTTTGGGATGTTTCCAAGGCTTCCGTGCGTTCTAGGACGCGCTTTTCAAGTTCTTGATTGGCTTGTTGCAGGGCGATTTTTGACTCGCTGAGGGCGATTTCTGCTAGCTTGCGATCGCTGATGTCGATTGTCACTCCCTCCCACAGTATATCGCCCCCCGGCTGCAGTTCGGGGCGGGCAATGCCGCGAATCCATTTCAGTTTTCCCGATCCGGTTACGATCCGCCCTTCATATATCCAAGGTTTGAGAGTTTCGCCGGAAACTGCGATTGATTCTAACAGATTGTTGAGGTCTTCAGGATGCACCGTTGCCCAAATTAAAGCGGAGTTTTCTTGAATTTTCTCTGGCTCTAATTCGTAGAGTTCCCAACAGCCTGAACTCACATAAATGAATTCATCGGAACCGTCGGGATGCAGCAAGTATTGATAAATCATTCCCGGCACATTGGCGGCCATTTTTTGAAATCTGGCTTCGCTTTGCCGCAGTGCTGATTCTGCAAGTTTGCGATCGCTAATGTCAATCAACACGCCGTCCCAAATAATGTCACCTTTTTCGCCCGGTTCTGGCCGGGAAGCCCCGCTAATCCACTTAATCCGATCGCCCGGAAAAACAAATCTGCCTTCCCACCGCCAAGGCTCTAAAGTTTTAGCTGAGATAGCAACTGATTCGTGGAAGCTGGGCGCATCCTCTGGATGAATCATTTCGATCGCGGGAATTGCTGAATTTTGGAGTACAAGAGGTTCTAATTCCCAGAGCTCGCGACAGCCGGAACTGACGTAGGGGAATGACACAGTGCCGTCTGCTGCTAACTGAAATTGATAAATCATTCCCGGAACGTTGGCGGCTAGTTTTTGAAACCTCGCTTCGCTTTGCCGTAGTGCGGTTTCTGCTTCTACGCGATCGGTAATATCGTAAAATGCCGATAAAATTGCGGCTTCGCCATTAAAATTAATCGCTCGCATCGACATTTTTACCCAAAAAAAACTGCCATTTGCTTTCTTGAGGCAGATTTCTTCGCGGTCTGCCAAGCCCTTTTGTTTGACTAATTCTATCAATTGACTGCGGTCATTGATATTGGCATAAAGTTCATTTTTTTTGCGTCCGATAAGTTGTTCGCAACTCACACCTAAACTTTCTCCGAGGGCAGAATTTGCATACAAAATTACGCTATCTTCTAGGCGCGTAATTGACATGGGAACGGGAGTCACAGTGGCGATCGCCCGCAATCTTTCTTCGCTTTCTTCCCTGGCTGTTTCGGCTGCTACTCTTTTGCTAATATCGTTCTGAACTCCGATAAAATGGGTTAATTTTCCCTCATTGTCTAGGATGGGGGAAACCATTAATTCGTTCCAAAAAGGAGTTTTGTCTTTGCGATAATTTTTGAGAACTACCTGAATTTCCGTTCCCGATCGTAAACTGCTGCGGAGTTTATCTAATTCGCTCTGATCGGTATCGGGGCCCTGCAAAAACCTGCAGTTGCGTCCAATAACTTCTTCGGTACTGTAACCGGTCAGTTTCTCAAAAGCAGGATTGCAGTAGATAATAGGTGTGTCAGGCCTGCGAGCATCCGCGATGAGGATGCTGTTGCTCGAAGCTGCGATCGCCCGCTCTAGGAGAGACAGGTTGAAAGAGTCTGTTGTCATCTGTAGCAATATTCACGCTCCTTCGGAGCGGACAGAAGAATAAAAAAATATAAACACCTGAAGCCATTCTTATTCTATAATCTTATTTTTAATTTAGCTTTCTTAACAAAGTCAGCAGCCCAAAAAAGTCGGCGTGGGAGACGACTAATACCATTTTAGGTGTGAGATTTTGGATTGGCAATGACTGATTCCATCATGGTGGGGATCGTGGGTCTACAGTTGCCTTCTTTTGGGAAATTAGTATCACCGAAGGCATGAGGCACTTATCCAGAAAACCGAAGGTGAAAATACCGAAGGCGGCAAGAAAACAGAAGGTGAAAATACTGATCTTTTCAAGTTTTTTTCTTCTCCTCCTTCCATCCGGCTCGCCAACCCTTTTAAATTGACAAGTTGATGCAAGAACCCTGAGCAGTTTTGCTGACTTCAATTCTGGCTTGAAAAGCTTCTTTCAGGTGGGGCATATGGGTAACGGTGAGGATGCAGGCGAAGTCGGAGGCGATCGCATTAATTGCAGCAATCAGCCGATCGCACCCTTCCGCATCCTGAGTCCCGAATCCCTCATCAATAATCAACATTTGCAAAGCCGTGCCCGCCCGCTGAGACAGCAGTCTCGCCAGCGCCAGCCGAATCGCAAAATTAATCCGAAAAGCTTCACCGCCCGAATAAGTTTCATAGGCGCGAGTACCGCGAGCATCAGCAATTAAAATGTCTAAAGTGTCAATCAACTTAGTTGCTTTTTTAGAAGCAGCCGCCCGCTGAGTAATAAATTGAACGTGCAATTGATTCGCGCTCAATCTCGACAATATCTGATTGGTTTCAGCTTCGAGTTGAGGCAAAACATTTTCAATCATTAAAGCTTGAATGCCGTTTTTACCAAATGCTTGACCCAGCTCTTGATAAACTCGCTGCTGGCGTTTGGCAACTTGCATTTGCTCTTTTTGAGCTACTAGCTGAACTTGCAGAGTTTCCAGATTTTGCTGCTGCTGCTGGAGGCGTCCGAGACTTCCCAAATGTTGGTCTAGCTGCTGGCGGCGGCGACTGATTTGCTGTTCGATCGCACTTATTCTGGCTGTGGGATCGGGATGTTCTTGCAATTGCTGGTTCATCGCTGCAGTTTGAGCGCTGACAGCTTGCAAATCTCGATCGCGCACAGCGATGGAATTTGCTATTTCATTAACCCGCTGCTGCACTTGCGGGTACTGCACAGTTGCCGATCGCAATTTTTCGGCGCGGGCGATCCAAAACTGCGATCGGCGCATTTCGCTGCGGACGTGTTCGTGCTGTTCCAAATTATAGCCAATTTCCGCAATGTATCTATCTAAAGATAGAATTTGCTGCTGTATTTCGGAGCTATTTTTTTGCTGTTCTAACTGTTGCTGTACTGTAGCTAATTGAGTTTGCAAATCCGGGCGGCGGGCATTAATTTTATTCAGTTTCTGCTGAGCGTCTTTGATTTGAGCTTGCTTAATTTCCGCCCACCGCAAGCGCTTTTCATCGCTGCGGGCGAGGGAGTGGCTGCGATCGCTGTAATTGAGCTGTTGCAGTTGCTGTTCGATTTGCTGAAGTTCGCCCAAATCCTCCGCTGCATACTCGCCGGTGCGTAACAACCGCTCTATTTCTGCAGCGTCTTGACGCATACTTTGCAGTCGGTTTTCATCTTGGCCCAGGCTATCTAATTGTGCTTGCAAATGACTGCGGCGTTCCCGCAATTCTTGGTAGGGCGCTAATTCCTCTTCTAGTTCGCGGTATTCATGTCTGAGGACTTGAATTTCGCGCTCGGAGACGGCCAACTGTTCGCGCACAACCCACAGTTGGTTCCAGATTTCCTGCTGTTGGGTGTGGTGTTTTGTGACTACTAAATTCCAGTAGTGTTCGTCTAAAGGTCGATCGCACAAAGGACAATTGCCAAAATTTGCATCCCGCACCATTAAATGCGAATTCGATGGCTCGTTTTCCGCAAAATTCGCGGCTTTACCTTCACCTGCGGTTTTTTCTCCTTCATGTTTCCGCAGGAGTTGCAGTTTTTGGTCGAGCTCGGCGAGTCTGGTTTGATAGTCGCGGCTTTTGGCTTGCAGGTTTCCTAGAAAGTCGTGCCTTTCTTGACCTTTTTCGCGGACTCGCTGCTGATAAACTCGCTTGTTTTCCAACTGCAAAATTTGATTGGCGATGGCCGAGATTTCCTGCTGTAATTGCGGCTGTCGCTTCTGCTGCTGAACTTGCACCTGTCGGTTGATTTCCTCTAAGCGGGCGGTTAAACCGGCGCGGGCGCGATCGAGCTTTTGTTGCTTTTGCTGCTGCTGTTGTAGCAGCGGCGAAACTTGCAGTTGCAGTTGCTCTAGTTCGTTGAGGCGCGATCGAACTGCTTGCAACTGTGCGAGTCCTTTGTCAACCTCCGGCTGCTGTTTGAGAATTTCCAGAACATCTTTTTCATCTTGTTCTAAAACCTCTAATTGAGCTTGCAACTGCTGAATTTTGCTTTGCAAAAAGCTCAGTTCTTGCCGCTGCTGTTCTTGCAATTGCTGGCGCTGATTTTGGGTTTGTTGGTTTGCCTTGAATTTGCCAGCCAGACTTTCTTCTGTCGCTTGCAAGCTGTGGAAATACGCGATGCCTGCTGTTATTTCCTTTTCTTGTTCTAGGAGGGCTTGTAGCTCATTTTGCTGCTGTTTGGCTGCGCTGAGTTCTTGCTGCAAGCGGCGGCATTCTTGAGTGATATTGTAGTGCTGTTGCTGGTGGCCGGCGAGGAGTTTTTGCCAAGTTTGCCGGTTGTGGTGCTGGAGTTGCAGTTGCTGTAACTCGGTTGTGTCGGCTTGCTGCTGCTGCTGAAGCAAATCGGTTGCTTGCTGCAATTGAGTTTGTTCGGAGGCGAGAGCCTCTTTTTGTTGCAGTTGCTCTTGTACGGTTAGCAAACTCTGTTTGAGCACTTCGACTTGAGCTTTAAATTGTTTGGAGGTATCCTTGGCTTGGTCGGATAAAGTATCGTAGGAGTCGAGTTTGAGCAGGTTGGCTAAAACTTGTTTGCGTTCGATCGGTTTTTTGAGCATAAATTCATCAGCTCGCCCTTGCCGCAAATACGCCGAGTTGATGAAAGTATCGTAATCTAGTTTAATGTGTTCGAGGATTTTTTGCTGAGTTGTTCTCAGCCCCTTGTCTGTGAGCGTGCGAAAATTCACCCCCCCCGCCCCCCCCTTACTAAGGGGGGGAGAAGAATTTAAGTTTTCTGGATCTTCTTTATTAAGGGAAGAATTCACTTCTTCTGGCTCCCCCTTACCAAGGGGGGGGAAGGGGGGGTTTGTTGCTACTTGAAATTCCAAACTTCCCGATTGTCCGCGCCGACGGTTGCGAATCACCCGGTAGATTTGGCCGCCGGTGGAGAAAGTGAAATCAACGCGCACATCAATTTCGCCGATATGGATGATATCGTCTTCCGTATCGCTGCGGCAACAGCCCCAAAGTGCCCAGGATATGGCTTCTAAGAGGGAGGATTTGCCAGCACCGTTAGGCCCGCAAATGCAAGCAGTGTGCAAGCCGCGAAAGTCTAAAGCAGCTTCGCGATAGCTGAGAAAATTTTTGAGTGTAAGTTGTATAGGAATCATTTAGGCCATCGCGCCATACAATCTATCTATAAATAACACTATTTGTACGCTGTTGCCTAGTTATTCAATCTAGATCCAGAACAATTGTCAGTGCTTCTGTAATTTCTTCCATAATTGTCTCGGACAGGGTTCCGAGTTGTCGGAGAAATCTTTGTTGAGAAACGGAACGGACTTGAAAAGCGTCGGCGGCGGAGAGTTTGGCCAAGCCATTTTCTGATGTCGGTTCGAGCTGCACCATCCAATCAAGCGGGGAAAAAAGATCGTTCCATGCTGTAATTGGAACAATTACTTTGAGGCGCAAATTTCCCACTTCATCATCGCTGACAACCACAACAGGTCTAGTTTTGCCGATTTCATCTCCCACCGTTGGATCTAGTCTGACGAGCCACACTTCGCCCTTACGCATTAGTTTCTACCCCTGCGCTCAGGTATTCTTCCTCTGAATCGAAATACGGTTCGCTGTCGGGCGACCACAAATCGTGCAGCGGCCCTCCTGGTTCATACAAAGGAACCGCTGCTTCGGCTGCGGCTCTGAGTCTCCGCTTTCTCTCAGCTTTGCGCTGGGCTTTTTCTTCTATTTCTTCGCGCATCATCCGCGAAGCTGTTTCGATGATTTCTAGGCGTTCTTCTGCTGTCAGATTTTTGAGTGCTGCTAAGATTTCTGTTTTGGTCACGGTTTTTTCGGGTGGTTGGTGAGAAAGTACGATCGATCCGGGAGCATCCCGATACTCGGCTACAAACGAGATTTGTGCGGTTTTTACTGTACGGGCTTGCAACCTTACGGGTAATTGTTGGGATTTTCAACTATCAAACCCTCACTTGTTGCTGCTGCATTCAGCTCCCCGTCAGCAGATACAAAAGTCATCGCAGGCAAACTGTTAGCTGTGCAAAGGTTATTTATGCCACAGCCTGTTGCTAGCTGCACAGCATCATAGCCTCGCAATCCGTAGGTTTCAGCTAATGCCATTGCAGAGTTAATAATGCTTTCGGTGAATTCTACAACCTGATACTAAGATTGTAGGTCACTCCTGAACTGATTGCACGCTGCTGTAGCATCTGTCGCATTGATACTTCGGCCGCGCGACCTTATGGTAATTGCAGCAACAATTTCAACACTTGTAATAGCAGCAATCAATATATCGTTGTTAAGTGCAGGATCGCACAAACTCAAAACCCATGCCGAACCTATTTCATTAATGTAGCGTTTGACCAGCGCACTGCTATCTACAAAATAAATTGTCATCTAGCGGCGTTCCTCAATAATTGTCTCAGAAACAGGCTTACCCTGTACCTGAATTAGTCGCCGTTCTGTTTGCTGACTCCCAGAAGAATGCTTGATTTTTTTTACTAAACCAGAAGTTAACAGCGCTTGGTGCAATTTTGTCCGTTGAGCAGTTTGTTCTTTCTGGGCCAGATATATCCCTATAGCGCGCTCTAGTTGCTGTAGTTCTAGCAGTTCCAGAGTGTCAAGCTGATTGAGGATTTTGTTGAAGATTCCCTGCGGCATAGGATTCTACTTTTTACGCTTGGCTAGTCTGTCTATTATACAACTATCAGACTTGCACACTGTCACGAATATTCCGGCTTTCTGGACTTAGATTGATGGCTGAAACGACCTATTATCCTTCATCGATCGGGCTTGTGCGTCCAGGACGAGTAAAGAAACCAGGTTTCTACGAAGATTTCCAACCCTACATTACCGCTCTGTGCTTGTGGCGCACCCTACATTGATCGCATAGACAGATTTTCCATCATCAAAAAGGGTTGACTGTATTCCTACAGCCAACCCCGCACATATTTATTTGTCCTGCGTTTGCTCAAACAGCAACACTACCGGGCAATATTCGGGAACGTATAGCCGACACCGACTAACAATCCCACTTCAGCTCCGTCTACAAAACCAACATTCAGTCCCGCTGTTGCTGTTAAATTTCTCGACAGCGGCACATCTACACCCCCCGAAATCAGGAAGCCAAAAGTACCGTCACCGCCGGTAGAAATTAGCACGCCAGCACCTGCATAAGGAGCCGCAGTAATCACAAAATCCTCGCTGACTTCGACGGCATCTTGAGATACAAAATCGAAGGTAACGGGAACTAGAAAAGCTAAGTTGTCGCGGAACAAAACAGTCGGTCTCACCGATAAATTGTTCGTCAAACCGATTTTGCTAATAATCGCAAATGAACCGTCGCCTAAAGCTGAATCTCCGCCAAAACCTAGATTGCCGCCAATGCCGATGTAGCTGGGCCCAGAACGAGTAGCTCGGCCTGGTCGGATTTGAGTTCCTTGAGCTACTTTTTCAGTTGGTTCCGAGACAGTTGCCGGTTTTTCAGCAACTTTCGGTTGGTTTGTCAAAGCTGAGGCGGAAGTGCTGACAGGATTGCTCAACAATTCTTGTGCTGTTTGGACTTCTTTTTCTTCCTTCGTTGCAGTTACTTCCAGATTATTGGTCTGGGCAACAATTGAGGTAGGTCGATCGCTCTTTTTGGCAGTCTCGACTGTTGACTGCACTTTGACACCATTATCAGCAATTTTAGCGGTTTCTTCCGACTTTTGGGTCTCAGCAGCAATGGATGTATTTTGCGCTGTTTCTGTCTCAGCAATTTCAGATGTTACTGCTTCCGATTTTTCGGGTGCAGCCATAGATACTTGCAAGTTGGCTGCCGATTCAGAGGCTGCTGGCTCTGCCACTTCTGTTAGTTCGCTCCAACTGATAGAATCAATTTTTTTATTACTAGCCGTTGTTTCTGCGTCGGGTTTAACTGCTGAAGTTGCCGTCGGCTCAGAAATTTGGTCAATATTTTGAGCTGCGATTGTTGCAGTTGTAGCGACATCGGGCAAGTTGCCAGTTTCAGCTTTCGCTGACATGGTACTGCAACAAACAGCTAAAGCTGCAAGATTTATTAACGCAAAAGTAGACTTGGAAAATAGACTATTCATAGAAACTCCTCAATGAAGGGTGTGTTAAAAGTGTAAGTGTTTGAGGGCGAACATCGAGAGCTTTGCTCAAAAAAGACACAAATATGAGTTGTGTTGTTCCTAGATTGCCATTTTACTGTTGAATAGTCAACTCTCAAGCTGATTAGATTCAAGAACGGACGGCGGGTTTAGAGGCTAATTTAAATTTACCGATCGATCGGCAAAAAATCAATCCTAGGGATGATTCCATCCTTAATCGTGTTTAATTGATGGGTCGATCGCGCGTCTCGCTTGCATTCTACAATACTGTACTTGGGGGCGCTGCACTCGCAGCCACGCCGGAAAAACCCGGTTTTTGAGGGCGCACCAGCTCGAAACCAAGAGACAGCAAGCTGTCAAAACAGTTTGGGCAACCCCGCCGCCCCAAGCAAGTGCAGTTAATACAACGCGATCGGCTGCTGCACAGTCCATGACAATTAATGTAGAATAATACCACCGATCCGAGAAATATTTGTGGCTCGATCGTGTCAAAATTACTGAATTTTATGAAAATTGTGTAAAATTTAGTGTTCTATTTGTAAAGTTTAGCCTTCGCTTTCGCTCAGGGTCTGACCATCTCACAACAGCACGCAACTAAACAAGTAAAAAAATACAAAGTATCTCATCTCAACCTGACTTTATGAGCAAAGTTCTAGTGATATTAGGCGAATTGAGCGATCGCGACATCGATTGGATGCTCGCCAACGGCACCCGCACCCAAGTCCTCCCCGGCACAACCCTGATCACCGAAGGTAAGCCCTTAGACGCCCTGTACATAGTTCTGGAGGGAACTTTGAGCGTTTCTGTATCATCTTTGGGCGACAAAGAAATTGGAAAAATTATTTCCGGGGAAGTGTTAGGCGAAATGTCTTTTGTAGACGGGAGGCTTCCTTCTGCTAGCGTCACGGCAATTGAAGAGTGCCTCATCCTGTCAATTCCCCGGCGACTGCTAACTGAAAAACTAGAGCAAGACGTGCTTTTTTCCCTGCGGTTTTATCGGGCGATTACCAAATTTCTGTCGTCGAGACTGCGGGGTACAGTCAAACGCTTCGGCGATGATAGTGATGGTTTAATATATGAAGATCCCGACGGCGAGGACGGGATCCCGCAAAATGTCGAAAATCCAGATTTGGCGGCATCGAGATTTCAATGGCTGTTGGAGCGTTTGAAGGGGAGTTGAAGGAAGAAGGAAGAGGGAAGAAGGAAGAAGGAAGAGGGAAGAAGAGAAAAGAACACCTCTTTTCAATTTCCAATTTCCAATTTCCAATTACAATTACAATTAGAAAACATATTTTTCAGCGACGCGCCAATAGCGAGAAAAACGCTTCAAATCAATGTAACCATCGTAGCGGACAAAGGGTTCGGGTGGCAAAACTTCTACTGGGTGCGATCGCTTAATTTCCCGGCAAATATCCTGAAATCGAGGACTGGGACTTTCGGTAGTTACCACTTGATTAGCGCCGGATTCGATCGCAAAAGCGATAACTTCGGCAGCCACATCGCCCCGCCGAATAACTACCGGCAACTCCAGCAAACATTCGTAAATAAACACCATTCGTTTGAGACTCAACTGCCATTCATCAATGAGCGCATCATCCCAAACCCAGATTGCCGGTGCCTGTGGGTGCGCTTGAAAAGCCGGGCCTTCAGGACTCAAGCAGTCACCGTGCAGCCAAATAATCGGATTGTTCATAAATTAGTAATTGTTAACTGTTGACTGTTGACGGTTGACTGTTGACTGTTGACTGTTGACGGTTGACTGTTGACTGTTGACTGTTGACTGTTGACGGTTGACGGTTGACTGTTGACGGTTGACTGTTGACTGTTGACAACTGACAACTGACAACTGACTACTGACTACTGACTTTTTAATTTCTGCGACCTTTTTTAGGCCGATCCCAACTTTTAGAACCGCCGCTACGATCGACCTTTTCTCCATGAGGAAACAACTTCCCTTCCAAATATTCGTAAGTTCCCTCAAAATCGCATTGCCCATACAGAGGACAATCGCGACAATAAACCGCCTTAGTGTAACGCTCCAAATTTTCCCGATTAAAAAAATAAGGTTTGTGACTAAAAGTGCTTGCTACCCACTGCCAAGAAAGATTATTGCTCGCCGGATCTCCATCTAGCAAATGTTGCAAAAACCAGCGAGCTCCGGCTTGCCAGCGCACGTGGCGCCAGTGTACGAGATAAGCGGCAGTCCACATCCGCTGGTGATTGTGCAAATAACCAGTTTCTCGCAACTCGCGGCTGAAACTGTCGATGCAAACCAAACCAGTCGAGCCCTCGACGACATCCTGCGGCAGAGTTTCGCTGTAATCTTTAGCAGTGTAACCAGTTTTGTAGGCTTCCCGGTCTTGCCAAATCCCGTTGCCCAATTCGGCATACAGTCGCTGCCAATAATCCCGCCAACCCAACTCGTTGACGAGTTTTACGGCTTCTTCTGGATGACGCACCTTCTCCAGTACGGCATCCCGGACTTCGGCAAGACTCAAAACGCCGTAGCGCAAATAGGGCGACAAGCGCGTTACCGCACCGTTGAGGAAATTGCGGGTTGAGGCGTACTTGCCGGGGTCAATTTGTTGCAGGGCTGTCTCGGCTGCTTTCCGCCCGCCTGGGGTTGGGGGTACGCTGCTGTCCCCGGCGGGGGCTTCGGGGAACTGTTCGCGCAGGTAGGCTATTAATTCGTCGCGGCTGGCAAATTCCCGCTTCATGTCCTGACTCATTCTTTTTTCAAGCACCTGCTATTGTTTCTTAATCTTAAAGCTATGCGATCGATCGTGCGGGTCGATGTCCTAAATTGCTTTTCACTCCTGGTAACTCACATCTTGCACCATTGTTAGCAACAGGCTTTTCGGCCTGTTCCACAAGAAAATTTATCTTTTGTGGAACAGGCATCTTGCCTGTTCATAAAGGCTAATTGAGAATGGTGCAATATCTCAGTGGTAACGTACAGTTTTCCCCCGCCGCAATCGATCGTCGGATCGCAGCCAAAATTAGCATCAAAGTTCAGTACACTCAGGGATAGATATAATACCAAAATCTTATGGAAACTTTTCCGGCGCACGCTCAAGCGATCGCCAGCTTAGCTAACCGACAGCAGCAAGGTACAAAACAACTGGAAAACAGCGAAGTTCAAGAGTTCGATCGAGCCATGATGCGCCGCTGCATAGAATTGGCTCGCCGTGCTCTCGGCAAAACCGCACCCAACCCCCTTGTCGGTTCTGTAATTGTCCGAGACGGCAAGATTGTCGGCGAAGGGTTTCATCCCGGTGCCGGTCAACCTCACGCCGAAGTTTTTGCGCTCCGGGAAGCGGGGGAACTCGCCGAAGGAGCGACTGTCTACGTGAACCTGGAACCCTGCAACCACTACGGCCGGACTCCCCCTTGTTCCGAAGCTTTAGTTAAGGCCAAGGTGGCAAAAGTAGTGGCTGGCATGGTCGATCCGAATCCTTTGGTAGCTGGAACTGGGCTAGCCCGGTTGCGAGAGGCTGGCATTGAAGTGGTGGCGGGAGTGGAAGGGGAAGCTTGCCAGAAACTCAACGAGGCTTTTGTGCACCGGATTTTGTACCGCCGGCCTTTTGGAATTTTGAAATATGCAATGACTTTGGACGGTAAAATTGCTACCAGTAGCGGCCACAGCGCTTGGGTGACAGGCGAGGAGGCTCGGAGCGAGGTACACCGGGTGCGCGTCGGCTGCGATGCTGTGATTGTTGGGGGAAATACGGTGCGTCTGGACAATCCCCTACTGACGAGCCACCAGCCTGATAGGAATAATCCCCTGCGGGTGGTGATGAGTCGCACTCTGGATTTGCCGAAGTCGGCTTGGTTGTGGGAAACCTCTGTGGCGGCTACTTTGGTGCTGACTGAGCCTGGGGTTAACCCGGAATTTCAGGAATTTTTGATCGCAAAAGGGGTGGAAGTTGTGGAATTGTCGCCGCTGACGCCGACTAATGTTATGGGTTATTTGTACGATCGATCTTTTCTTTCTGTACTCTGGGAGTGCGGCGGCACTTTGGCCGCGAGGGCAATTGCTGAGGGTGCAGTTCAAAAAATTATGGCTTTTATTGCTCCTAAAATTGTCGGTGGCCAAGGAGCTCCAACTCCTGTGGGAGATTTGGGCTTTTCGGCAATGACTGAGGCTTTGACTTTAGAGCGGATTTCTTGGCGCGCGGTGGGTGCAGATTGTGTGGTAGAAGGCTATTTAAAAATTAAAGATTGAAAGTTAAAAGCGAGTCTTTTGAGTTTTTGATTTTTAACTTTTAACTCCTTTTATGGTGGAAATTCTGATTTGGAGTTTGATGATTGGCAGTCTCGGCTTGGAGGCTGCGCTTGTGGGTCTTTTGGTGAACCACGAGCAATTGGATGCGGGGCAAAAATGCGATGAGGATGAGGAAGTTTTGACTCGGTACGAATCTCAAGAGGATAATTTTAATACGCCTGAAAATGCGCGAGCCAATGGCACTCCCCAATCTGATCCCAATTCTGTTGATTTGACGGTTTGGGAGTACAAGATTGTGCGGGCTAGCAACGATTTGTTCCGCAATCCTGCGATTTTTCAGAAGCTATGCCGGGAAGAGGCGGAAGTTGGCTGGATTTTGCTCGAAAAGCTAGACGACAGGCGGGTGCGGTTCAAACGTCCGATCGCGCTGCGGGACGCGCCGATGCCTAATTTACCACTGTTTGACCCTTACCGCACTCATTACGGCCCGCTCTCGAATGCGATGACTTGGGCTGCGACGATCGTGTTTCTGAGTGCGATCGTGCTTCCTGCTATTTTGGGCTATGCTTTGGTGTCTACTACTCTAAGCAGAAGTCGCTCTAATTGGCCTCCGGCACCTGTTCAATCTTTGCCTTCTCCCAGCGGGCCAGAAACTAATAATTGAAAGATCAGCCCAATGGAAGATAGAAGATGGAAAAGAGAATTGTTTGTTTTAATATCAAGTACGGTCAAAAATTTATAATTAGGTTTGTAGTGAGGGCTTAAGTCTTCTCTTCTCTTAAGAGGATGACAACAAACAATTATATTATAAGTCATTAACCGGACAGTATCTAACTGACAATCCCGCAGAATTATTTAATTATAAATTTTTATTTAATTCTGCATTCGGTCTTCCACCTTCCTATTTTGGCTGCCTTCGAGTGTAAACCCTCATGTCATAGAAGCGGCGTGGGAGAAGGAGCGGAAAGCAATCTCAAGTCATAATTTGTATCGCCTTGAAATTGAGAAACGCGGACAAAATAAGTCCCCGCAGGTAAAGCCCCATTGCTGACAATTGTTTCTGATGCCGTGCCTAAATTGTTAGACGAAGCAATAAAATCCTCTAACCCAACTGCGCCGTTGCCGTTGAGATCCTGAATTAATTCTACATCAACATCTGCACTCAAACCGTCAATAGTTACACTGAAAAGGCTGGGAGTATTGAGGATAAAACTGTAAATGTCGGCTGGTTCTGCATCTCCCACAAAATCGCTCGCCGTTTGAATTTCTCCCAGAATACCCAGGCTTTTTGCTACGTTCAAATTGTCTGCGGTATCGGGGAGAGTGCTCAACAGTCCTTCTTGTTGACCGAATTGAATGTAATGGCCGATCGCACTTTGAACTGCGCCGCTTTGAACGGCTGCTGCTACCAGCGGATATTTTTCTAGATAAAAGCTGGGATCGAAGAAAACGCTGGCTTTGCGGTTTTCTAATTGACCGGCTTTTAAATAGTGTTCAAAGGCGGTAAATTGATTGGTTTGGACTGCTGTCTGAACGTCTGGGTTGCTTGCTAGATAGAAACCAACATCGAAAAAAGGATTGGGGTTGCGTCGTTCAAATTGACCGAATCTAATAAAGTGATCGGCTGCTGAAAAGCCGTTGAGTTTGGCTGATACCGCTACATCTGTATTGGTGTCTAAATAATAGCTGGCGTCGAACAGGGCATTCGGGTCGCGATTTTCAAATTTGCCAATTTTTCGGTAGTGATCGAAGGGACTCGATACCGTGCCTCTGGCAACTGCTACGGCGACATCTGGGTTGTTTTCGAGATAAAATTTCCTGTCGAACAGTGTTCTGAGGGTTAGCATTATTAAAAAAATCTCTCTGGGCTTTAGTCTGGAAAGTGCACGATCGAGAATCCAGTTTACATCAAAGTTTTGTTTTGTGAGGATGTCTTAATTATGGCTAAGTCTGCACTGATGGCTATGCTGCGCCGCGCTGCGAGTATTGCCCAGAAATCAAGGGAAACGGGCATTCCGGCTGATGAACTGCTGGGGATGCTGAGCGTGAAGCGAAGCTATCCCGTAGGGAATCGCATTCCTAATTCTGCCATATCTCGTCGCCAGTTGCTGCACGGGGGTTTAGCTGCTGCGGGGGCGGCCGCTGCTGCGACTTTTACCAGGGATGGAGGGGGAGCTTTTGCTCAACAGGGCGGACGATCGCCGATTTTGGTTGTGGGTGCAGGGATTGCGGGTTTGACGGCGGCTTATCGCTTGGGCCAAGCGGGCGTGCGCGCCGATATAATCGAGGCAACTAACCGCGTGGGGGGGCGGATACGCACGGTTCCCAAGGTGGCTGGAACGCTAATTCCGGCGGATTTGGGGGGAGAATTTATTGACACCGGTCATACTAATTTAATCTCGCTGGCGACGGAATTGGGTTTGCGGGCGATCGACTTAGCCCAAGTGCAGAGTGGACTGGTGAAGGATACTTTTTTCTTTGAAGGACGGCGCTTTTCTCTTGAGCAATTAATCGCCGATTTTGCGCCCCTAGCTAGTAAAATTAATGGAGATTTGGCCGCTATTGGAGATAACATTAGCTATCAAGATTTTACGGAAGCAGCGGAAAGATTGGACAATCTTTCGATCGCTGAATATGTAGACCAAGCTGATACTAGCACTATTGTCCGGCAGTTACTCCGCATTGCTTATACGGGAGAATACGGTCGAGATCCTGAAGAACAGTCGGCGTTAAATCTGCTTTTTTTAATCGGTGCTGAATCTGGCAGTTTTGAATTGTACGGCAACAGCGATGAGCGTTATCAAATTGACGGCGGCAACAGTCAAATTATCAACAGTTTAGCCGGTCAATTATCTGGTTCGATCGAGGCGGGGACGGTTTTGGAAGCGATTACTCTTTTGCCGGATGGCCGCTATCGCGTAAATTTGCGATCGGGACAAAGCGCCTTCGATCGCACTTACGAGCGAGTTTTGTTAACTTTGCCGTTTAGCACTCTGCGAGACGTTAAAATTAACGTACCTTTGCCACAACCGAAGCGTAGGGCGATCGAGCAATTGGGTTACGGTACTAATTCTAAGTTAATTACTGGCTACCGCAGCCGAATTTGGCGGGAACTTTATCGATCGACAGCTTCTGTTTATAGCGATTTAGGATTCCAGAGTACCTGGGAAGCTACGCCTTTCGCCCCTACTCCTAACGGTTTAGTTACTAATTTTACAGGAGGAAAGCAGGGTTTGTCGATCGGTGCGGGAACTCCAGAAGACCAAGCACAAAGATTTTTAAACCAATTTGAAAGAGTTTTTCCCGGAGTGAGAAATTTGCGATCGGGCAAAGCTGTGCGAGCTTATTGGCCGGGAGAACGCTTTTTCAAAGGTTCTTATTCCTGCTATTTAGTCGGACAGTGGACGCAAATGTACGGCGTTGAAGGCGAACGAGTTGGCAATTTATATTTTGCCGGGGAACACACTTCGCTGGAAAATCAAGGTTACATGGAAGGCGGTTGTGAAACTGGACAAAGGGCGGCTTTTGAAATTTTGCAAGACTTGGGTTTGATACCTTCTGCTAATGCTTTGAATACTCGAACTGCGAGCAGTTTGAACAGTCCCCGTCCGAGCCGAAAAATTCCCGGAGCGCGGAATCTTGGGAATAGAAAGCCGAGTATTAGATAAGCTCGTAAGGTGTACATCTAATTCTTGTTTGCCGTTGCTCCTAGCCCGTGCATCTAATTCTTGTGGGGAGTAGGGGTTGGGCTTCTAGCCCGCCCCAAAATACAATTTAGATGCCCAACAGCTTATGGCGTACAACTTATCAAATAATCTCGTCCGGGTTAATTCCCCGATCGCGCAAATATTCAGCCAGTCGTTCGGCCCGTTCACGTTCGCGATCGGCCCGCTGGCGTTCTGCTGCTAACTGTTCTACACCCCATAAAAGCAGATTTCCTGCTTCATCCCACCAGCGCAACCAATAGCCTGAACGTTGTTCTTTCTCCCCCCGCCACGTTCCTAAATACAAACCAATATCTGCCATCCAGTGGCGACCTTCCGCGTCGGGAAATTCTAATTCGTAGTTGCCATTTTGCAAGCGATATACTTCCAGCAAGCCAGTTTCTGGGTCAAAAATGATGTAAGTTGGTACTTGCAGAATTTGTTCGTAAAAAAACCACTTTCCCGGAGGAAAAGTACGTTTTACAGAATATTCGCCGCCGTCTGTTTCCGACAAAAATTCCATGACAATGGTCGGGATTTCTCCTTCCAAGTTTGGGGTATAACTTTTGCGGTCTCTTCTCGATTCGGCAGGCAGTACCGACGGTACATAAACCCAATCTGGTGCTTTGATGACTAACTCGCCGTTGACAGTAGCGCAAATGCCAAAGTTGCTGGCTATCAGCATTCGTGACCCGATAAATCCTCTCAGTTCTAAGATTTCTCGCAGTGCACCAGCAATTAGCGGTTGACCTGTATTCTCCACTGGTTTTTCTTCTAATTGGAAGTCGTCGGGCAACTTCTCCCAAGTTACGATCAGTTCTAACGTTTTTTGTCCTGGGTTATTTTGAGTAACGACCATGACTTTATTTTCTAAATTGTGATGTCTTATGATAGCATAATTTAAATAGTTGACAGTTGACAGTGAGCTTTTTAGATTTGTAGGTTGGGTTGAGGAACGAAACCCAACACATCCTTGCCGCGAAAAATTTGGGTGGAGTGAAACGGAGGGTTAGTTCATTCGTGTCCAAGCTACGCAATCTCATTTTTATAACATTAACTGAAACCTATTTATATATAATAGATATGTAAGCGGAAATTTTAGGTAAACTATTTAGTAAAATTAACTTGAAAAAATCCTGAATAAATATGAACATTTTACATTTAACCGTAGCTTTATCGAGTTTGCTAATATCGCCGATATCTGCTCGTCCTTTGCTGGCAGACGCTACAAATACACTGGCTCAAAATTCACCAGTTGATGAGCCGTTTTGCTACATGAAAACCCCCGACGGCAAAACAGTAGACTTGGGCAGATTGTGCGATAAACAGCCAGCATCTGGAACTGCCAAAACTTGCATTCCCGGTTCCAACATCGCTGCAAAAGTGTCAATCGCGGCGGCCAATTATGACGGCAACTTTTTCAGCGGTCAAGTGCTTAATCGAGGCTGCAAAACAATCAAGAATGTCAAAGTCAATTATGAAGTTTTGGACGAGTCAGGCAATTTAATTGACAACGGATTTATCTACTCTGAACCAGTTACTCTTGCACCCGGACAGTCAGCCGCCTTTCGGGGCGAAGTTGTCGCGGGGGCTAAGGTAGTAGCTACTCATGCAGACGCTCAAGAATGATTGTTGAGATTTGTCCGATCGCTGTTATCATATTCTGGCTCCGATATCTCTATGACTTACGCAATGAGTGACCCAGAGATCCCCCTAAATCCCCCTTAAGAAGGGGGACTTTGAATAATAAATAATCTTGTCCCCCCCTTATTAAGGGGGGTTAGGGGGGATCGAAGTTTGAATATTCTTGCATAGATCCCCAAAAACAGAATTTGCGAGGGCAAAATATCTTGAAAACTCGATCGACATACTGGCAAATCTTACCCTACCTCCGTCCCCAAAAACAAACCATCGGTAAAGCATTAGCTTGTACCGTAGTATTTACCATATTTTGGCCAATTATAGCGTGGCTAGTTGGCGAAACCGCCAAATTTATAGGTAAAGGAGATTTACAAGGGTTCGCTCAAATTGCGGCACTCAGCGCCATTATCTTTCTAATTCGCGGTACAGCCCAGTACGGTCAAGATACACTGATGGCCAAAGCTGCTTTGACTATTGCTTTAGAAATTCGCAAAAAAGTCTACTCCCATCTTCAAACTCTCAATATCGGCTACTTTGAAACCGCCAAAACCGGAGACTTATCCTACCGCCTCACCGAAGATATTGACCGCATTGGCGAAGTAGTAAATAAATTTTTTCATCAGTTTATCCCTTGTGTTTTGCAGCTAATTGCCGTCATGGGATATATGATTTATCTCAACTGGCAATTAACCTTGGGTGCATTAATTATTGCACCGCTGATGGCTATTTTAATTGGCTGGTTTGGCGAAAGATTGCTGAGTTATTCACGCCAAAGTCAAAATCGCATCTCTGATTTATCCGCTTTGCTGACAGAAGTATTCAGCGGCATTCGTTTAATCAAAGCATTTGTTGCTGAAGACTACGAAATTGCCCGCTTTGCAGAAGAAGCAGAACAAAACCGCCGCGCTAAGTATTTGTCAGAAAGAGTAAAAGCACTTCAGTTCGTTGTAGTTGGCTTTCTGGAAGCGATGAGCGTGATTTTGCTCTTTTTCCTGGGAGGTTGGCAAATTTCTCAAGGAAATCTCACAGGTACTCAATTTATCAGTTATATCGCAGGGGTGGCACTTTTAATTGACCCCATTGCTATCACAACTGCTAATTACGGAGATTTTAAGCAGGGAGAAGCTTCTAGCGATCGCATTTTTGAATTATTAGCAATTCAACCAACAGTAGTCGAAAAGCCTGGGGCAACTGAACTTCCCCACGTTACCGGAAAAGTCGAATACCGCAATATTAATTTTGCCTACCCCCCTCAACCCCCCCTTGATAAGGGGGGGCAAGGGGGGGTTCCCATTCTGCAAAACATGAGTTTGTTGGTGCTTCCCGGAGAAATGATTGCTCTCGTGGGCGCATCCGGTGCGGGTAAAACTACTTTAGTAAACTTGTTACCGAGATTCTACGATCCGCAAGCGGGACAGATTTTAATTGACGGTATTGATATTCAAGATGTCACCTTAAATACTCTGCGGCGGCAAATTGGAATTGTACCGCAGGAAACTATTCTTTTTTCGGGTACGATCGCTCAAAATATCGCTTTCGGTCAATCTTATTATGAACTGAAAGATGTTCAAAAAGCTGCGGAGATTGCTAACGCTCATCAATTCATTAGTCAGTTTCCCGACGGCTATCAAACTTGGGTAGGAGAAAGGGGTGTAAATTTGTCTGGGGGACAAAAACAAAGAATTGCGATCGCCCGTGCAGTTTTGCTCGATCCGAGAATATTGATTTTGGATGAAGCGACATCGGCGCTGGATTCGGAATCCGAAGGTTTAGTGCAAGAAGCGCTGGAAAGATTGATGCGCGATCGCACGGTTTTTATTATCGCGCACCGCTTGGCTACTGTGCGGAGAGCCGATCGTATTTTAGTTTTGGAAAAAGGCAGAATTGTGGAATCGGGGACGCACGAGGAGTTGCTGGAAAAGGGATCTCGCTATGCTGGCTACTACGCTCAACAGTTTAGTCAGTAGGCTACTTTAGAAACCGGGTTTTTGGCCGTTTCTGCTGGCCTCAACCAAGTATTTTGGAAAAAACCCGGTTTCTGACCACCCGTGCATCCAGGACTATTCTTTTCGGAGTGCGATGGCACCCCCAACTAAGCTAAATAGGCGTTATTTTTCCGAACCTACTTCCGTTATTTTTAGACTCAAAACAGCCGAAAACCTTGTAAATTCGTGAAACATCCCTCAAATTAGGGGCTAAATGCTCAAATTAACTTCCGCTATTTTCCGAAACTGATTCCCTTATTTTGAAACAAGCAGCGATCCACTCTTCAGCTAGTGCGTAACTGCGGACTCTTGACCCAGAACCTGCTAAAACTGGATGGATCAAACTACCTTCAGTCCACTCAAGCAGCCATTCGCGGGCCGTCTTGTCAGAAATGCCAAACCAGGATGCAACATCTGAAACGTCGATGGCAAAAGGATTTTCCACTCCATCCAAAACCCTTGCCAAAAGTCGGGTGAGGAGTTGTTGAGAGCGACGTGGCAATGCTTCCCAGGGTAGGGCATCAGGAGAAGCGCCTTGATAAAGAGACTTAGCTTTAGCTTGCAGTTCATCGGCGGCACGAGCCATCGTCTCCACAAAGTAAAGCAGCCAGGGCGTGTGGTCTGGGTCGTGGCGACCTTCGTAGAAGTTCACCGGCAGTCCCATCTGCAACGAACGGTAATAGCGATCGCGATCGGCATTAAAATACTCATCAAATGAGAAAAACCCTCGCATTCGATAGCCGGAACGCCACAGTTCAGCAGTAGCCAATAGCCGTCCCGTGCGACCGTTCCCGTCGTTAAATGGATGGATACTGAGAAAGCGGTGCGTCAGAATAGCCGCACGGATAGGGGCTGACCATTCTGCTGCTGTCGTTGAAGATAGCCAATCGACTAATTCCCGCATCAGGGCGGGTACGTCCCCCGGTTCCGGTGGTCCGTAATCGATCGCCCGCGTGACTGTATCCACCACAGGGCATTCTGTAATGCGATACTCGCTTTTGCTACCCCGCCGCCCGCGACCGCGCACGATGACTATTCGGTGCAGTTCTTTGATAAATGCTTCTGTAATCGGGGTTTGGGCTTCTGCGAATTCTTCCACGCGATCGAGTGCCCGCCAGTAATTTCGGACTTCCTGTTCAGCATCACTTCCCGTGCGCGAGCTCCTGGCGATCGCCCGTCGCACCGCCGCTTCATCCAAGGGATTACCCTCAATCTGAGTAGAGCTGCGCGTACTTCTTTGCAAAGCATCGTGGCGCAGGCGTAGAGTCGTATCAGGTGGCAATGGTAACACCTTAATGACAGCACGGGCACCCTCGATGACTCCCAAATGCTTAACCAGATTGTGATTGTATGAGAAGCGGGGAATAAAGCTCATAGACTAATAGTTCTGAAGTTCGCGATCGATTTCTTCAACAGTTCTGGAAACGTGACGGCTGCGGATTTCTGTAAGCAATTCCAACACTTTACGCCGCCACGGAGGCTGTTCTGGTATAATCACAAAAACTTCAACATCTTCGCCCACCGATCCAGGCGGCACTTAAATTTCCAGTTTATTTCCTGCAAGAACTTTGGTTGTAATTCGTATTGCTGACTGCATACTTCCTCCTTTGCGATGATTAATTTTCAACAGCCCCTAAAGCTTTGAGCGTAACTTTCTCAACTTCCGTTAAACCCGTAACTCCAGCAATATTCATGTTTTCATAAGGTCTGTCACTTTTGAGGATTTTGAGGCACTCACCAGTCTCAATCTCCCACATCATAATTGTGCCATCCCGACTGCAAGCAGCAAGAATTTTTTCATTTGAACTGAAGGCAACTGAGTTAATTCTACTGGTATGATCTTGCAAAATTTTTAGACATTCACCTGTACGGATATCCCATATTCTTACCGTTCCATCGACACTTCCACTAACAAGTATTTCACTAGAAGAACTAAAGGCAACTGAACCTATCCAATCAGTATGCCCCTGCAAGATTAGAAGGCATTCACCGCTGCGAACATCCCACAGTCTGACTGTTCGATCGACACTTCCAGTGGCAAGTATTTCACCGTTGTGGCTAAAGGCGATCGCCCGCGCCCAAGCCGTATGCGCCTGCAAAATTTGGAGGCATTCACCAGTATGGATATCCCACAGCCTTACGGTTCCGTCATAACCTGTACTCGCAAATATCTCGCCCAAAGGACTGAAAGCAGCCGAGTGTACTGAACTGTTATGCCCTTGCAAGGTTTTGAGGCATTGACCACTGCTGACATCCCATAACTTCAATGTTTGGTTATAACTTGCACTAGCAAGTATTTCGCCCGAAGGACTGAAGGCGATCGAGTGTACTTCATTTCCCCACTCTGGCAAAGTATGGAGGCATTCACCACTGCTAACATCCCACAACCTCACTGTTTCGTCATAACTGCCGCTAGCAAGTATTTCACCGTTTGGACTGAAAGCAACCAAGTCTACCCGATCGAGATGTCCGTGCAAGATTTCGAGGCATTCACCACTGCTGACATCCCACAGCTTGACTGTTTGCGCGTCATCCCCGCTGGCCAGCATTTCACCGTTGGGACTGAAGGCGATCGACCTTACTTGATTGCTATGCCCTTGCAGTGTATTCAAGCATTCACCAGTATTGATATCCCACAGCTTCAGCGTTTGGTCACCGCTTCCACTAACAAGTATTTCACCAGCAGGATGGAAGGCGACTGACCCTATTCGATCGTTATGTTCTTGCAAAGTATTCAAGCATTCACCAGTACGGATATCCCACAGCTTCGTTGTGCGATCGTGACTTCCACTAGCGAGTATTTCGCCATTTGGACTGAAGGCGATCGACCGTACTTGATCCAAATGTCCCTCCAAAGTTTTGAGACATTCACCGCTACCGATATTCCACAGCCTCACTGTTTTGTCGGCGCTTCCACTAGCAAGTATTTCACCAGCAGAATGGAAAGCAACTGAAAATACAACTTTAGTATGACCTTGCAAAGTTTTGAGACATTCACCAGTACCGATATTCCATAGCCTCACTGTTTGGTCGCCGCTGCCACTAGCAAGCATCTCACCAGCAGGATGGAAAACAACTGAAAATACAACTTTAGTATGGTCTTGCAAAATTTTGCAGCATTCACCCGTGCGAATATCCCATAACCTTACCGTGCGATCGAAACTACCGCTAGCGAGTATATTTCCATCAGGATGGAAGGTGACTGACATTACTGATTCGGTATGTCCCTGGAAAACTTTTAAACATTCACCAGTCTTGACATCCCATAACTCGATCGTTTTGTCATAACTGGCGCTAGCAAGTATTTTGCCGTCAGGACTGAAGGCGACTGACTCCACCACGTTGGTATGTCCTTTACAGGTCAATATTTCTCTGCAACTGCTAGCTTCCCACAAGCGAACTATGCCATCAGTATCACCTGTAGCTAACAGTTTGCCATCTGGACTAAATATTACTGACCGAACACTGCCGAAGATTTTAGTAAAAGTAGAATTAGCCAAATTCGCTTCAGCCAAATTGACGTGGCGCAGCGTCGCGTTTGTAAAATCAGCACCTAAAATAACTGCACTAGAGAGGTCTTTCCCTTCTAAAGCAGTCTTGTCCTTTTTTAACAACAGAGTTGCCGCATTGCCTCCCACGTAGCCTACTTCAGTTTCTGTTTTACCTCGCGTTGCTTCTATAATTTCGAGTAGGGGCAATCCCCCCGTGGTTGCCCCTAAACCTTGGTCGGGCGGGCACGGGGGCACCGCCCCTACTAGCATCGGCAACAACAAATCCATGACTGCTTTTGTTAGCGGCGCGTGTCCGAAACTCTGAAGAAGTTGATCTAAATCTTCAGCAACAAATCCCTTCAAAGGTGCGATTAGTTCACCATTATTTCTCTTCTGGGCTTGAAGCCGACAATAATTTGACCAAGTGTACGATCGAGGTTCTGCATCAGGGTTGACGCAAGACTGTTCGGGCGCCACTAATTCGGTAAAATCTGCGGCCAAAACTCCCAATTCTGCTGCAAATTTATAAGCGACAAAAAACTCTAATAACGAACGGTGGGCTGGAGTATAATCGCCATCTGCATTGCGGATCAGCATCGTTTGACCCATCATGTCATAATGCCAGTGGTCTAAGTCTTTTTCCTCTTGGACGACGGAACCAAACAGGCCTCGAATGCGATCGGGAAAACCGCGATAATTCAGACTCATTTGGTTTGTAGACAGCATTTCCCACGATAACTCGCACAAAAAGTAAAGCTTATCTGCTAGCGAAGTAAAAGTCCGTTCAGCTTTGATATCTCTCTCTATCTTCCGCCGCACCGCATACAGATAGATCCGCGACATATCGACAGGTTTTCCAGCTTCAATATCGGGCAATGCTTCCAAAATTAACTCGGTCATCACAGGGCGACGCGCTAAATCCAATAGTTGCGGGTTTCCCATCACTTTTTCTACTGTCGCCGCTTCTGTTTGAAATGACAGCGCTTGGCTAATTTGTTGGTCGTTAAATTTCTCTAATTCTAAGACTTCAAATTGGGGAGTTTCGCCTGTTAAAATGGTTGTTGATGCTTGCAGTTCTGCATTGAACAATGCCCGTCCTTCCTTGCCTTCAGGAAAGTGTTCGGTACGGCAAGTGAGGATGACTTTTGCGCCGGGAACCACGGCTTTTGCTAGTTCCCAGAAGTTGTTGATGGTTTCTTGCCGATCGCACTTAGCGGCCATTTCATCAAAACCATCGAAAATCAACAAAAATTTACCCATCCGATTCAGTTGTTCAAAAGCCGAATAACCCGCCAAAGGTATCTCGTGTTTCCTAAAGAAAAACTCGGAAAATAGCGACTCGACACTAACTGCTTTGGCGTAATCTCGCAGCGGAATTACTAACGGCAAACGCGGACGTTCTAAGCCGCTTTTTTGAGCTTTTTTGTAGCGTTGCAGCGCCATCCAAGCATAGTGCATCGCAAACCAAGTTTTCCCGGTTCCAAATTCTCCTAAAACTGAAATATGTTCTTTTACTGGGTCATCCAACCACAGGTCAATATAACCTTCAATCCAGCCATCTCGCTCGCCATAATGACTCACGCCTATCTTGCGGTGAGTATCGGGGTCGATTTCTTCTTTCGTACAAGCTAGCGGTACGTATTTAGTATTAATTCCCCGGCTGGTGATTTCAGTTTCCAGCCAATCCAGATAAGCCGTAAAATCGGCATCTTGGTCGAGTAATTCATCGAAAGTATAGCAAGCTAGATCGCTATTTTCTGGTTTATCTACTTCATCCCGCGCTGCGCGACTGATGCGGCGGGCGGTGACTAACCATCCTTCATCGGTGCGCTGTTTTTCCACCGACTGGCGCAAGGCCGAGATATCTCTGAGTCCCGCTTCTCCGGCTATTCCGCGCACTAAAATGCGATCGTACCGATTGCGTCTGACGGGGACATTGATAATCCATTCAAAATAGTTATCCTCCGAGATTTGATAGGTTTCAAACTTATAACTTAATGTTTCAAACCAACCGCGCACTTGTTGTGATAAAATAAAAGCTTGAGACTTTTGAATATTAGTTGATGCTGCTGCGGGAAGTGCGGGATAATCTTCGGATTCCAACCGCGCAAATTCGGTGCGAATTCCTTCGATAGTGGGGAGGCGTTCGATGCGATCCATTACCAGAGATAGGCGTTTTTGCAAAGAGGCGATCGCATTTCCCACCATCACATCTCCCAGCGTCCGCGTCCGCTTTGCTACTTCCATAAACACGGCGGCAAATGCCATGAATTCCCGTCTGGGGTCAATGCCTAAATCTCGAATTTCTTTGCCTAAAGCACTCTCATTCAGATAGTCATCGCCTGCTTTAATTAAAATGGCTGGGCTATCGGACTCGAAGGCTTGGCGAAATGCTGATTCAATCTCTTTTTGGCGAAACAGTTCTAAAATCTGCTTGGGTTTGCCAGCGCCGTATTCTACTAAAGTATAAACATAAACTCCGCTAAAATCTGCCGGCGGAGCATCGGGGTCGAGGTTAAATTTTTTTAAGAGTTTGATGACAGTTTCGTTGCGCTGAAACTTGTCTCTGATGGTGCCGAGGGGAATGGCTGTCAGGAGGCTGATAACTAAGTCGAGACTAATTAACATGATTTAGGCTTTCCTGTTTGTCCGTGGAAGTAATGCTCAAATCTCGAATCGGTAGGCTGTGTCCCTGAAATGCGCTGCGGGCGATCGCAAAATGCTCTATTTTTATGGTAACCCATCAGCCAACTGTCGCCCACTGACAGTCCGAGATTCGCACAATCCGAGATTTGCCATCTTCCGACAGTAATCTAACAGTCCGAGATTTGCCATATTCCGATAGTAATCTAACCATCCGAGATTTGCCATATTCCGATAGTAATCTAACAGTCCGAGATTTGCCATATTCCGATAGTAATCTAACAGTCCGAGATTTGCCATATTCCGACAGTCCGCCAGGGGTTGAAACCCCTGTCTCATAGCAAAAGTCCTCTTGCATAGGACTAGGGAATCATATTTTATTTAGCAATTTGATTCGACCCAGGTATTATCTTGATATGCATTAACATTATTTGCGAATTTTTTACCCACCAATAGGATAATTTTCAATAAATTATTCAGTCCTCTTAAGAGGACTTTCGCTATGAGGCGGGGGTTTCAACCCCTGCCGGACTGTCGGATTATGCGAATATTTTAACCACTGCCGGACTGTCGGATTATGCGAATATTTTAACCACTGCCAGACTGTCGGATTGTGGGAATATTTTAACCCCTGCCAGACTGTCGGATTGTGGGAATATCCTCTTGCATAGGACTGTGGAATCGTATTTTTATTTAGTAATTGGATTCAACCCAGATATTGAATGATATCAAATCTATTAACATCAGAATTATTAATCTCTCTCTTCTCTTTCTCTGTGTGCTCTGCGTTCTCTGTGGTTAAATCATTCCGATCGAACGCTCGACGTTGCACAAAGAGTCAACAAAGGAATTTTCGATGGGATCGGGCGGGTTTATTTAACCTATTTGCACCCCAAAAGGCTCTGGGCGAACCCGCCCCTACATCACACGAATGGTGCAACATATCATATCCAACCGAAATTGATATGATATATAATAAGATTGCTTGATGAAATTCAATTCACAACTCCGAGCATTTTGAATAAATTCTTCAGTCCTCTTAAGAGGACTTTAGCTTTGAGGCAGGGGTTTCAACCCCTGCCGGACTGTCAGATAGTGCGAAATCAGACGGCGGAAAATCAACCAAAAATATTACCATTTTTTCCGCAAGATGACAACGATAATATCCAGGAAAAACCGACATATATTGTAGTAATAATAGCTCTCATATTAGTGGTCATCTCAGAGTTGACAAAGTTAAAATATAGATAACTAACAAATAAAACTTGCTATCTATGAAAATACAATCTTCCGTCTTAGTCCACCTGGGATTTGGCAAATATGTACGCTCCGATCGAGTAACAGCAGTAATACCAATTGAAGAAGAACGGGGGCCTGGTCGGCGCACTTTCGTGCACGTAGATGGCGAAGCAGACCCGATCGTTGCTTCGCGCGCGGAAGATACAATTGTTCGCGATTTGGTGCAGGAACCGCGCGAAATAACTCAAGCTCGGCAGCAACAAGAAATCCTGCAAGATTTGCTGGCAGATTTGAGCAATGTTAACGTCACCGTGCGCCGCATCAGCCGCGATGAAGGCGGACTCGACCTCGAACGTTTGGAGCGCCGCATTCGCCAAATTTTAGAAGCCTAAAAAACAAAGACCGCCCGCGCGGTCTTTCTTATTGTTTGTGTCGCTAAAAATTTTAACTTCAGGGTTTCAATGTAATTTCGATGTCCGCTAAACCAGTAAGTTTTTCTACCACTGGCTCTTCTTCAATTCGCGGTACAAAAATAGTTAAACCTCCCGGAACGCACTCAATAGAAACCGGAGTCATGCCGATGATTTCCCCGTCTAAAACCACTTTTTGAGGCGGATCGGTAGTAATTTTTATTTTTTTTGCCCGCAAATAACCGATGTCGTCGCGATCGGTAGGATTGCCGCTCAAAGCTGTTTGCAAAAGGTGATAAGAAGCTGCGATCGCCCCAGCTTTATTCTGAGGCGCCACCAGCGTCACGTCCAGCAAGCCGTCATCAAAAACAATTCCTGCCGGGCCTTGAGCTAAAATCGAAGTAGCCGGCGCTGCATTCGCCACCGTCACCGCCACAGCAGTAAGGCTGATAATTCTATCTTCGGTTTCGATTTCCGCTTCAAATCTTTCTAAATTGTTTAACTGTTTAATTCCCGACAGAATGTAAGCCAGCATTCCCCAGCGATTCTTCATTTCGCGATCGGCTAGTTCGACAGTTTCTGCCTCAAAACCCACTCCCGCTAACAAAACCATCGGCATTTCACCGTTGCAAATCGCCGCATCCACCACCCGCGTCAACCCTCCAAAAATAGTGGCGCAGGCGGTTTCAATTGTATTCGGAATCTCTAAAGCATTAGCAAAAGCATTAGCCGTTCCCCGCGAAATAATTCCTAAAGGAATATTTGTGCCGACAATCGCCCCAGCAACTGCTGATAATGTGCCGTCGCCCCCGCAAGCAATAATTTCCTCAACTCCTCTATCAACAGCTTCGCGGGCGATTTTATCTGCGTCTACTTCTGGGGTTGTCAGCCGAATGTCTAAGTCAATAAAAGGCTCTAAAAGTTCCTGAATTTTAGCTAAGTCTTGGTCGGGGTCGCTGTTGCCGGCGACGGGATTGAAAATTAGGCAAGCTGAACGTTTCATAGTTGGTAATAGGTAATAGGTAATGGGTAATGGCTGAACTGAAACCCTCGATTTTTTTTCGTTTGTCTCGAAGTTTCGATAGCCATCGCATCCCCCTTAATAAGACCCATTTTGACTGTTCTTATCCCCCCCTGATTAAGGGGAGTTAAGGGGGAGCAAGACTCAACTATAACGCTGATTGATATCATGTCCGATCGAGTGACCGCGATTAACAGGGCGGGTTTTTGAGATTGTCAATTATTGGCAAATATTTTTCGTGAACCCGCCCCTACCGTATTAGGGGTAATCGACCCAACATAATATGAGACATGGTTTTAAGATTAAGTTAACACAAATGCCATGCCCGCTAAACTTCGACAACAACCCTCACCTATTTTTCAAAGGTTTAGTTAAGACTTGACAAAAGTCCACTCTAAGACTTCGCGGGGAGCTTTGTGCAACGCTTCCTTAATTTCCTCGTTGCTGTCAAACTTGACTTGATTCAAATTGCACGCTTCGACGTTCACAGTAAACTTATCTTCTTCAAAAGGCCAAGGAGTTACAGTAACGAGTTCGTTGCTGTGCTGTACAATATCGTAGCGCTTGCCGTCCGGGCCGACAGCAATTTCTAAAGCTCGTTCTCCGGCCGGTAACTCGCGGCAGCAAAGAATTAATGATAGCCGATCGCACCACTGGAAAAAAGCATAAGCTGCCTTAGCATCTTCCTGAGAAATATTCAACTCTTTTTGCCATTTTTTTTGATTTTCCAGTTGTTCGTCCAAAAATTCGTCGAGTTCCTTCGACTCTCCCCGCTTTCCTTCATTGAGATAGCTCATGTGCATAGAAATCAGCATGGCTACCCACCTACCGCGATATAGGGAATTCTGCGCCATAGCTTTAATTTTCGGCAGAGAAGTTTCCGTCTGCAACGTAAAATCAAAGGGCGCGCCCGCTTCAGTTAAAATATTTTCTTCCCACTCTTTCTCCAAATCATCGTGATGCGAAATCGCGGCTATGGTTTCGTACAAGCGAAGCGGAGATTTCGAGCGCTTCCACTGTCCGCCAAGTTGGGCGGCGAGCAAAGCATGGGCGCGGTGGTAAATAATTTCCCAGCCGGTGGCGGTTAAGTTAGCAATCATTGAATTTTTCTCCTGAATTAAGTGAGGTTGGTTTTGTGGAACAGGTATCTTGCCTGTTTGGGCGGGCTCGCGTGCCCAACCCACAATCAAATTGAATTTTTGTGGAACAGGCCGGAAAGCCTGTTTGGGCCGGCTAGAAGCCCAACCCCTACTCCCCGCAATCAAATTGAATGACTGATGCTAAATCACAAAAGGTTCGATCGATATCTCCTGCCATTTCCCCTCAAATCGTTCGACAACCATAGGTCGGATGCGGAACTTCGGGGGACACCCGTCGAGAACATCAATCCGCAAACACGAATAAGGACGGCGTTTGTAGGAACCTTGACCGCTGCGGCCGACAAATAGCAAAGATTCCGCTACCCGCCTGCTGGCTGTTTCGGAACCAGACTGCCGCGCCAACCGATAAGCTTCAGGACTCAAGGCTTCCTGCAACATCGGCCCTTCCGGGCGCTGGCGGCGGAGACTGTGGCCGCTTCCCCCGCAGACAATCCAATTAATCCCAGAGTCGCCGTGTCCGGTATTCCCAGTCCGCAGGTATTCCAAACAGTGAGCGTGGCCAGTCAGCACCAAATCTACTAGCGGACGCCCCTGCGCCACATCCCCAACTGCATCGGCCACCCCGTCGAGTACCTCGCGCAATCGCAACCGAACCGCCAAAGTTTGAGCTTGATTCCACTTTGTCGCCTCGGTCACGTAGGGGGGATGGTGCAGGTAAATTACCCGCCCCCGCACCTCGGAATCGCCCCAAGAGTTAATCAGCCTTTTTTTCAGCCATTCGAGCTGTTCAACGTCGGTGGCGGCTGTTTTGTCGGGGGACAGTTGTTTGTCAATATCCATCAACATTTCGTCAACTTGCTCTAATTTGGCGGTCAAGTCGTCTAGCTGTTCGTCTTCCTCGGGAATCTCCGGCTTGAGCCGATCGCACATTTCGAGCATTGCCAATTTTTCTTGTTCCAACTTCTGGCGATCGAGTTCCAAATCCTGGCGGCGAATGTCGCCCTGTTTGGTTTTCGGGATCGGTAATGGTTCGTTGAAGGTGTTGGAGTCGAGGGCGAAGAAGTCTATGCCGCCGCTGCGGAAGGTGTAGTAGCGGTTGGGTAAGCGGGTAAAGCGTCCGGGTTGGTAGCGGATGCAGCGGCCTGTGCTGGTGCTGGCGGTGTAGTGGGCGTCTAGGTGGCGATCGAGCTCTCCCGGCATTTTGTGAGCTTTGAGGTAGTCGAGAAAGGCTTTGGCGTAGGTGTTTCCGCGATCGGAACCGTGCCAGCCGACATCGAGATCCAACTTGGAACCCAACAGCCGGCGCAGCGGCAAAGCTGTCGCCGACAGAATGCCGTAGACTATCGGCAAGTCGTAATAGTCGTGGTTTCCCGGTACGGGCAAAAACGGAAAGTTAAACACCATGCGATCGTAGGCAATCCGAGAGGGATGCTCGCCGCCGACTATAAATTCTCGGTAGGGGCGAATAAAGTTTTGCAAGTAATATTCGCTGGAACCTACGAGATAAACTACATCGCCGGTGTGGAGGACGAAACGGCAGGTTTCGCGCTCGGACACCATCTGTTCGGCAATCTGCCGCTGGGGATTGTAGCCGCGGTGATTGCCCGTGCCGCTGTCGCCTACGACTAAAAACGAAAACTCTGGAGAGTCGGTGGTTTGAGATTCTAAAACCATCCGAGTTTGGTCGATTCCCCGATGGACGATCGACTGTTCTTGCCACCGCACCCGCTCGTTCATTTTGCGGATTTTGACTTTTATTTGCGGGTCGGAAACGAATTTCAATTCACCTCTTCTCCAAAATTGCTGAGTTCCTAGTTAATAGTGTAGCGATCGGGCGAGTTTTTACATCTCTCTAAAAGCTGAAAATCGACGCGCGGGTACTCAGAAACCTGGTTTTTAGGAGAATACTGCCTGACAACTGACATATTGCACCATTCTCAATAAGCCTTTTAGGAACAGGCAAGATGCCTGTTCCACAAGAAAATTCACTCTTTGTGGAACAGGCATCTTGCCTGTTCTTGAGAATGGTGCAACATCTCAGTTAGAACTCACATCTTGTCGCATTCTCAATAAGCCTGTTATGGGCGGGCTCTGGGGTTCACCCCACAAGAAAGTTCACTCTTTGTGGAACGGGTCGGAAAGCCTTTTAAGCGAGAATGGTGCAATATGTGAGACGATCGCACTCTCCGACTCCAAGGGCGATCGAGCCCTACACCCTGCCCCAAGTGGGCAACATCAGATAGAATTTCGGGTTGGTATTTAGGCAGACAGCTTGGAGATTCGTCAAAACCACAAATCCCATCATCGCGAGTAATGTACCGATTTC
The DNA here is from genome assembly GCF_036700445.1 of Microcoleus sp. T3_B1. NCBI lineage: Bacteria > Bacillati > Cyanobacteriota > Cyanophyceae > Oscillatoriales > Microcoleaceae > Microcoleus > Microcoleus sp. T3_B1. The sequence continues at coordinate 28,621 of NZ_JAUBOX010000031.1, read as the reverse complement.
TAGTTATTCGTTTTTTTCACAAGCCATAATTGTTTGGCGATAAAGCTTGCACATCACAGTAAAGAGCGTTATTCTTAAAGAGACAACTTAAAAACGACTCACAGATACTTATGACGTAGCCTGCCTAGCACCCATTTGCCTAAAATATCCAGCGTGAATTTAACTTTCAGCGGGATAGTTGTGTCAAAAAAAGGTGCCAAAATGGGAACAGGTAAATCAAAGCTGCATAAGTTGACCGTAGAAGCAATTAAAGCGGGCCGCATCTGTATTTCAGTACACGCCATAGATCGCATGGAAGAATGTGATCTTCTGGTAGAAGGCGTTATCGATTCAGCGCTGCGTGGCACTGTGATTGAAGAAAATTTTTACTACAAACGTTATTATAATCCTACTTGCTCGATCAACGGCATCACCAAGAGTGGTGTTAAAGTTAATAGTGTCTGGGCATATAATGAAGAGACAAAGTGGGCTATGCTCGTTACAGCGTACTGTGATAAAGGCTGGTTCAGCCGCCGTGTAAGGAGATAAAGTTGCTGCCTTTTGAGAAATGCCCCGTTTGTGCGGGGCAAATACTAGAAAAAGAAGTAAATCAGAAAATCAAAGGAGGCGGAAAAGTAGTAACGCTCAAAGTTCCCGCCTATGTTTGCAGTCAGTGTTCGGAACGACTGTACTCTCTTGATATTGTCAAGAAGTTTGAAAGGATCAAAGCACAACTCGAACGCCCCGTTTAGCAGAGTGTATATGTTTTGCACTTATTCCATACTTGACTGATATTGCTGTGAACAAATTTAAGCAGCCTGAAATAATCGTTCTAGCTTCTTAGTTGCTGGCAATGGTTTACCTTCTGCTTGACAGCTTTCGATTAGCAACTCTAGCACCTCTCGCGCATTATAGATAGCTTCTTCATAAGAATCTCCGTGAGTTACTGGTTGCATTACATCCTCAAATTCAGGCAAAAACACGACAAAGCACCGATCGTCTTCTGACCATTGGATCACAACTGTATATTTCATGGTTCTGTCTCCTCTGCTTCGATTTGCCTCAGCACCTCAATTGTTTCGTTTACTAACTTCTCTAAATATAGTTTAGCATCATTTCCGTCTTTGCCAGCTATGATAATAGCCTTGGCTAATTTGGGATGCTTCCACTTACTATGACTGCCTTTGGCGGGCTGACAAATGAATCCTGCTTTTAGTAATAGGCTTTTCAATTCTCTAATCTTTTTAGGCATAAGTGAATGGGAGCAGATATTGTACAATAACTCTACGCTATCTGTAATCGTTTTCGCAAAGTCTGACGTTCTGGTAGAGGTTTGCCATCTTCTTGATAAAGTTCAATCAATGTTTCTAACAATTATTGTCCCTGTTTTGCCGCTTCCTCGTAAGTGTGTCCGTGAGTGCAAGGCTGCATGACATCGGTAAACTCCGGCCAACTGACAACAAAAAGTCGATCTTCTTCTGACCACTCGATGATGAGACTGTAATGGCTATTCATTCTTCTATCTCCTTCAGCTTCTGCAAATCGGTTATTTTAATCAGCTTGTTGCTCCTCAACCCTATTTATTGTTAATTCTCGATCCCAGCTTTGAGCAAATATTTTTAATGCTTTGATATCCTCTGATGAGATATTCCCCTCAATTTCCTCATTCTGAAATCGTAGAATTTCACCTCTACCATCTTTCGCAGTAATTGTAAGTGTTTTTTCTTGCTGCCAAATACGATACCGATCTCCCTCAAGAAATTTACCGCCTTCGGGTATTTTTCTGCCGTAGTTCCTTAAGACTGTTTCCGCAGTTTGCACCATATCTAGACTATATTCATATAACAAAATATCACTAGCAAATTTGGGCATACCTGCTTTTTTTTCCAAAAATTCAAGTAATTCAGCAACAGTCTTCGGAGGTTTTTTGTACCTTTGCGACTGTTGCCGTAATAATCTCACTATTAAGTCCGGGTATTCGTCAAATAGCTCGCTCATAAACTCATCAGGTGACAGCGATTTGATGTTCCAAGGAGCTAAATCCTTTGCTTTGAAATCCGCTAGATTGCTGGTAACAATGACATCAGCCTTGGCTGTTACAGCAGCAGCAAGAACATGACGGTCTTTAGGGTCATTTTTCATGATTTGCTCTAAGCCGACAGGTACTTCAATTATTGCTTCGGGAAAGGCTGCATTGATTTCCGCTTCAAGATTGATTGCTTTCTCCTGGCATAATATCCCTTGGCGGACAAGGTTGCTCATTGCTTCATCAAGGATTTTCTGCGACCAATACGGTAAATACAGACCAGCCTCGGCGGTGGAAAGCAGAGTATCGCGCAGATACATAGGAAACAGGACACAAGCATCGAGGACAACACTAAGCTTAGACATATTAATGTTGGAATTATTTCTATGCCTCGTACAAACCAGCTTCTTCGGTCATCTCGATTAGCCGATCCAAGTGTTTGCGACGTTTGTTGTCTCGATGTTCTTTATATAAAGTTAAATCCTCCAAACGAATACGTCTATGCTTTCCTACTTTGATACAAGGAATTTCTCCCTGGTCTAGTAACTTGACCAGAAATGGTCGGGATACATTCAGAATATCAGCAGCTTCTTGTGTTGTCAGTTCGTGATTGTGAGGTACTAGAGAGATAGCTTGACCTGATGCCATTGCACGCACGACCTGACGCAAAATGCTGTAGACTGATTCAGGAATTACTATCTCTTCTCCGTTACTTCCGACTAATTTTGGTTGTGCAAATTCGTGGCTGAGAATCCGATATAATTTTGCTATTTCTTCTTGTTTTTGTTCAGGAATCAAAACTGACTCAAGCGATGCTTTTTGGTTCAACATAATTAATATCTTTTTTGATGTGATTGTTTTTGAAGCAAAGAGCCAATATTTTATGCCTCAGCAGACAGAGGCCGCGATCGGGGAAAACCTGTGCAGCCATTGCTGGAAGGGTATGTAAGTATTTGGCCGGCATATACTTGGTTGTTTCCTTCACGATAACACTTACTCTGCCATAAACGCAATATCCGAAACAAACGAAATATTCAAATCCAGAAATCGGAAAGTTCGATCGCCCGATCGCCCGAAATTCCCCATCCCGACTCAAGACCGATGCCTCGCAGATGTACAATAGGGCGATCGCACTCTCTGACTCCAAGCGCGATCGATCCCTACACCCTGCCCCAAGTGGGCAACATCAGATAGAACGCAGTAAAAAACTAGAAACAGGTTTATTGCAAGCTGGTTTTCGGCCAGTAGCAAGTGTTGAAATCAATGGTGCTTTTGTTTCAAGATGAGCATCGATCGCCAAAGAATAACGTATAATGAGACTATCGCTAACATTGAGGGAAGATGACTTCTCAAACGATCGAACTTTTGGAAGATTTGCTAGGCAAGTTACAACACTTACTCCCGGAAAATCAGCAGCTTCTGTTAACTTTTGCAGAGTTTTTGCTGGAACGACAGATGCGATCGAACCCCGAAAACACTTCAGTTGAAGCTGAACCTCCTCCTGGGCAACAACGGGTTTTGGGCCTGCATCAAGGGATGGGCTGGATGAGTGAGGATTTTAACGAGCCACTTCCTGATGCGTTTTGGTTGGGTGAAGCATGAATATTTTGCTGGATACGCACGTCTTGATTTGGCTGGCGATTTCTCCCCAAAACTTATCGCAACAAGCGACGAATATTCTCACCGATCCAACTCATACTTTCTCCTCTGCTTCGATTTGCCTAAGCACCTCAATTGTTTCATTTTACGCTATCTGTAATCGTTTCCCCAAGGTCTGAGGTTCTGGTAGAGGTTTGCCATCTTCTTGATAGAGTTCAATCAATGTTTCTAACAATTCTTGTCCGTGTTTGGCCGCTTCTTCGTAAGTGTGTCCGTGAGTGCAAGGCTGCATGACATCGGTAAACTCAGGTAAACTGACAACAAAAAGTTGATCTTCTTCTGACCACTGGATAATGATACTGTAATGGCTATTCATTCTTCTATCTCCTTGAGCTTCTGTAAATCAGAAATTACTCTTTTTTCGTGATAATTGGGTGCATCATCACCATCATTACCTGATAGTGTAATTTTTTCAGGTAATAATGGGTGTTCCCATACAGTGTGACTGCCTTTTCCCTGTCTGTAAGTAAAGCCGGCTTTTAGTAATAGGCTTTTCAATTCTCTGATTTTTTTAGGCATGAGTGATGCCCGCTAATGAGGTTTAGGATATTATAGCCGATCGCCCAAACGACAAAAACCGAGTTGATTTAAGAAACCGGGTTTTTACCAAATCTGCGGGCTGAAACAAAGTATTTTCGTAAAAAACCCGGTTTCTGGGCCCATGTGTAAGTCCTATGACTCTTGTATCCCCTCGCAGAGGTACAATAGGACGATCGCATTCCCCAACTCCCACCGTGATAGAGCGCTACACTTTGCCCGAAATGGGCAACATCTGGACTGAAACCGCCAAACTGAAAACCTGGCTGCAAGTAGAAATCGCTGTCTGCGAAGCTCAAGCCGAACTCGGCTACATCCCCGCCGCGGCAGTCGAAGAAATCAAAGCTAAGGCTAATTTTGATCCCAAACGAGTCCTCGAAATTGAAGCCGAAGTCCGCCACGACATGATCGCCTTCTTGACAAATGTCAACGAATATGTAGGCGATGCCGGCCGCTACATTCACCTCGGCTTAACCAGTTCCGATGTGCTCGATACCGCTTTGGCGCTGCAATTAGTCGCCAGCGTCAATATTTTGTTAGAACGTGTCGAAGAATTGAGTCAAGCTATTCGCTATCAGGCTCAACAGCATCGCAATACCGTCATGGTTGGCCGATCGCACGGAATTCACGCCGAACCGATCACCTTTGGCTTTAAACTAGCAGGATGGCTGGCAGAAGTGTTTCGCAGCCGAGAAAGATTGGTGAATTTGCGATCGTCCATTGCAGTCGGCAAAATCTCCGGCGCAGTCGGAACCTATGCTAATATTGACCCGCGAATTGAAGCGATCGCCTGTCAAAACCTCGGCCTCGAACCGGATACCGCATCGACTCAAGTCATTTCGCGCGATCGCCACGCCGAATACGTCCAAACCTTAGCACTCTTAGCAGCATCGATCGAGCGTTTTGCAGTAGAAATCCGCAACCTGCAACGCACCGACGTTCTCGAAGTCGAAGAATTCTTTTCCAAAGGGCAAAAAGGCTCATCCGCCATGCCCCACAAACGCAACCCGATTCGATCGGAAAGACTGACAGGAATGGCGAGAATTGTCCGCGCCAACGCTGTCGCAGCCTTAGAAAACGTTGCACTTTGGCACGAAAGAGACATCTCTCACAGTTCCGTAGAACGGATGATTTTGCCCGACAGTTCTACAGTAACTCACTTCATGTTAGTAGAAACCACAGACTTAGTAAAACACCTGCTAGTCTATCCCGAAAACATGAAACAAAACATGAACCTTTACGGCGGAGTCATCTTCAGCCAGCGCGTGATGTTAGCTTTAGTAGAAAAAGGCACAAGTCGCGAAGACGCCTACAAAATTGTGCAATCTTGTGCTCACGAAGCCTGGAACAAACCGGGCGGCAATTTCTACAATTTAATTGCTAAGGACGATCGGGTAACAGCTAAGATGACTACCAAAGAAATTGATGATTGTTTCGATCCGCAGTATCAATTGAGGCACTTAGACTTAGTGTATCAGCGCTTGGGAATTTGATGAGAATTAACAATTAAAAATTACTTCGAGAAGTGATTTATCATTCTCGCGCTTGTCCCACAGTCCGCCGGGGGTTAAAACCCCCGTCTCATAGCTAAAGTCGGTTAAAACCGACTGAAAGACTCATAAAATAAAAGTTTTAGAGAAATATTTCAGTCCTCTTCAGAGGACTTTAGCTATGAGACAGGGGTTTCAACCCCTGTCGGTCTGGCGGGATGACAGACAACACGAAAAGCGCGAAAATTCCCCAAGATAGGAAATGTAAAAACTCTATTAAATATCCACTTAACACAGCTATGAAATCAAACAGATCTACCAAATATTTAATTGTATTCGCTCTAATATTACTATCTACAACCACACTGCATCATACAACATTTGTCCGCGCCCAGGAGCCGCCACAAGTGCAAATTACCCAACCAGAACCAAACCCAGTAGTACCTGAAAGCATTTTCATGAGTCAACTTCCCAGTGGAGCACGACTGGTTGACATCCGCAGCGTAAATCCCAACATTCGGCTCGATATCCGATACGCCACTACTAACAATTTCTTGAAACGAAAACTTTACCCTATATCGAAATGCGCCTTGAGAAGTTCTGTTGCTCAACAGTTAGCGCTGGTTCAAACAGATTTGGAAAAAATCGGATTGGGTTTGAAAGTTTACGATTGCTACAGGCCTTTCTCTGTGACTAAGCAAATGTGGCAAGCTTGGCCAGATCCGCGCTATGTTGCTAATCCTGCTAGGGGTTCGCGGCACAATCGCGGTGCTGCTATTGATTTGACTTTAGTCGATCGCACTGGCAAAGAATTAGAAATGCCTACACCTTACGATGATTTTACCGAAAAAGCTCACGGAGATTATCAAGGGGGCAGCGCGGAATCTCGGAAAAATCGTCAAGTGCTTAAGGATGCGATGAAAAAACACGGATTTATGAGTATCACAACTGAATGGTGGCACTTTGATTCGGAAGATTGGCAGAAGTTTGCGATTCTGGATATATCACTTTCCGAGATTCCTTAATTACTGGAGTAGCGTCTACGAGGCACTACAAGATACAAGGGTTCGATCGTTCATCGGTTAATAGACCTCTTGCAAAAATAACTAGGACGGGCTCTGGGGCCCATCCCACAAGAAAAAATAACTCTTGTGGGATGGACCCCAGAGCCCGTCCAATAAATTTATGAAAAGGACTTTTGCAAGAGGTCTAATGAAGCTCTACATCGCACAAATCCCGCCGTCAGAAAGAATTGTGTTAGCAGGCGATCGCACCAGGAAAGTCGAGACCGCTTGCCAAAACCCTTCAATAACGTATTTAATACGCTGTAAAAATAAGTCGCGCTTCGGAATTTGTTCGGCAGTTAGCGTGGCATTGAAATATTGAATAAATGGATATTTTTCTCTGGTTAAGACGATTTCCGATACTTCTGCTGTCCTGCTCTTTTTTTACGAGCGATCGCTTCATAGGGATCTTCATCCCCTTCCGCATATTGCATCAACTCTGTCATAGACCAACCGATAGCATAGGCAAACTGAACTAACTTTTGCAATCTGGGATCGGCTTTGCCCTCGTTCCAGTTCACCAGCGTGTTGAATGCAACTCCTGTAATCCTTCCTAGTTCCCTAGAACTACCAACGCGCTCATCCTCCACCAACGCCTCTATTAACTGACCGAGACGTTTATGGATTCCAGTATTGATCGCTAGATTTTCCTCTACTTTTGTTGACATTCCTGTTTTCTACTAGCTAAGGAGTTACCGCAGGCATAATTGTATCCCCTGTATTATACCAGAATAACTCGTTTTACAGTCAATCAACGCCGCCCAAAATACAAACAAAGTCGGGATAGGGCATTGCCACGACTCGCTTGACTGACGACGCAGAGGGGACGTAAGACTACCGAAGGTAGCAGACCCCAAAAAAGCGTCAAGAATCATAGTTCGACTACGCTCACTAACCACCGCACATGAAAGGGCGATGAGTATGTCAACGCACTTGTACTAAAAATTCGTATTCGTACCCCCGGAAATTTGAGTCTAGTTGTAATGTGTAATTGCCAGTTACTGGCACTTTTCCAGTCCACTCTGTTTCATTGCCTTGATAAGGATCTCCGGCTAAAAGTTTGCCACGAGGAGTTAGAATTTGCGGGAAAACATCTTTCCGATTCCTAACAGTCATTGTTTGACCTTTTCGGGCGCGAATCCGGTAAGAGTGGGTGCCGCCGCCGATGATTCGACCTTTAACAATTGCCTCATCTCCTCCCGGTAGAAAATTAATCTGCTGGTTGACGTTAGAACAACTGCTTTCGGTGCGGTTTTTGGCAATCCAACCGGGCGGATCGGTAATTCGCAGCCAACCGTTTTGTTCTTCGGCGACTGAAACAAAGGTATTATTTTTAAGTTTTCCTACTATGTTGCTGCCCCTTACTTGGGGGATCGATCGCACATTTAGCGGTGGATTGGGATCGCTGACTACAGCCATACTGATTTTGCAACCAGAATTGGGCGGTGTGACAACTACTGGCTCACCTTTTGGCCCAGAGACTCCTGCAACTAGCGAGGATTGAAGTGCTGGTGTTTTTGCCGGTTGGGGTTGGGATTTCGGAGATTCTGCCGCTTGGGTTTGTGCTTGCAGAGGTTCTGGTTGCCGAGATTCAGGGTTGTTCCTCGGCCCTGCAATCTGGTTTCTGGTGGATGTCGGCGATTCAACGAGGGGAAGATGGGATTGTTTCATCGCACCCGACTGTATAGTTGCAACAGCTACTCCCACCGCTGTTGCAACTCCTGCTAAGCTTACTGTGATGATTTGACCCTTCGTAAATGACATAAAAAACCCTCTCTGTATCTATACTAATAATTTTTGTTTAGGAGTTGAGGCGATCGCCAGTTAATTTATAGTGGAAATACCTAGTGCGGGCCACAGGGTCAGGATTTTTAGATAAAATTTCATATCCATAATTGTCGCAATAATTTGAGTCAATATATACTGGACGCCTATACTGATGGTAATCTTGCTCTGGGTTATCGAAAATTTGGGTTTAAAACCCCGCCCTTCTAGGACGGCTTTACATTAATTTGAAGACCTTACAGAATATCTGATACAATGTAAGTATGACACAAAAAGCATTTAAGTACCGATTCTATCCAACTCCTGAGCAAGAAACTTTGCTGAGAAGAACGATGGGATGTACTCGATTAGTTTACAACCGTGCTTTAGCCGCAAGGACAGAAGCATGGTATGAACGTCAAGAGCGAGTCGGCTACTCGGAAACCTCAACAATGCTAACCAGTTGGAAAAAGCAGGAAGACTTGCAGTTTCTCAATGAAGTTAGCAGTGTGCCATTACAGCAAGGATTGAGACATTTACAAACTGCCTTTATTAATTTCTTTGCAGGAAGGGCAAAATACCCGAACTTCAAGAAAAAGCATCACGGCGGTAATGCTGAATTCACTAAAGCCGCTTTTAGGTGGAAAGATGGCAAAGTATTTTTAGCTAAATGTACTCAACCCTTGGATATCCGATGGAGTCGTCAACTCCCAGAAAGCGCAGAACCATCAACAATTACGGTGAAGCTCTCACCGTCTGGACGGTGGACTGTTTCTTTACTGGTAGATGTTGAGATAGCTGCATTACCGGCGTCTCCTAATCAAATTGGTTTGGATTTGGGTATTACTAGCCTGATCGCTTTGAGTAATGGCGAGAAGATTGTTAACCCTAAAACTTTCAAAGCAAAGCGCCGTAAGTTACGTAAAGCTCAAAAAGCGCTTAGCCGAAAGAAAAAAGGCTCTAAAAACCGCCACAAAGCAAGGTTGAAAGTCGCTAAAGTTCATGCAAAAATTAGCGAGGCTCGCAATGATTTTCTTCACAAGTTGACAACTCGACTGGTTCGTGAAAACCAAGTGATTGCAGTCGAGGATCTATCTGTGAAGAATCTGGTAAAAAATAGAAAACTCGCTCTCTCGATTAGTGATGCTAGTTGGGGGGAAATCGTCAGGCAACTTGAATATAAGTGCAACTGGTACGGTCGTACTTTTGTCAAAATTGACCGATGGTTTCCTAGCTCGAAGCGGTGTGGACATTGTGGACATATCGTTGACAAGCTGACTTTAAATATCAGAGAGTGGGATTGCCCTAAGTGCGGTACACATCACGATAGAGATGTAAATGCTGCTAAAAATATTCTTGCCGCAGGGCTTGCGGTGAATGTCTGTGGAGCGACTGTAAGACCCGAACAGAGTAAATCTGTTAAGGCTGGTGCTATGAAACAGAAACCTAAGTCGTGAGTCTTAGGAATCTCCGTCGCAGAGAGCGCGGAGTGGATGTCAATTGCGCGCAAATTTGCGAAGGTAAGCGTTCAGCGCGAGGTACATAAAATGTCAAAATTGATTCCTCTGAGATTGCAACAGCCTCGCGATCGATTGTTGGAGGAGGTGAAGCAGGAAGTCCAAGCAGGCCTCGCGCAGTCTTTGCACGCTGCTGTGCTCGCTAACCTCAGCCAAGACTCGCCTCCTGTTGGTGTTAACCGCTGTTGGGATGTGGAAGTGAAAGCGGGCAACCGTCCGAGTTTTCGGCTTCCTCCCACAGCAAGCATTGCCAAAGTGTTCGATCGCACCGGTGGCAAATTGGTAATTTTGGGAGCGACGGGTGCAGGCAAAACTACGACGCTGCTAGAATTAGCTCGCGTGTTAATTTCCCGCGCCCAAAAAGATGCTAGTTTGCCAGTACCAGTGCTGTTTGAACTCGGATCGTGGAAAGCAGAATCTGGGGCGATCGCAGATTGGTTAATTGCTCAACTTCAGTTCAAATACGGCATCTCTCCTGCGGTGGGCAAAAAATGGCTTGCCGCAAAACAATTGCTGCCTCTCCTCGACGGTTTGGACGAAGTAGAAACCCACCGCCAAAATATCTGCATTCAAGCAATTAATCAATTTGTTGAAAGCGAATTTAAACCCAAACATTTAGTAGCTTGCAGCAGTTTTGATGCTTACAAAAACTGCGAAAGTCGATTTCGCCTGCAAGCAGCGGTTTTATTGAAACCTTTAACAGAAACTAAAATTCAAAATTATCTGCTAGAAGCCCGAAGCCGCGAACTTTGGTACAGCATTGAGCACGAGCCGGAGTTGTTGAAATTGGCAAAAGTTCCCTTGCTTTTGAGCATGATGGCTCTGGCTTACGACGATATTTTAATTGAAGCTTGGAAGCGCATTATTTCCGCAGAAGAACAGCGCAAATATCTGTTAACTGCGTATATTCGCCACCAAATCACCGGCGAAGTCAAGCAGTATCCCAGAGGTAAGGAACTGCGGCCCGAACAAATTCGCCACTGGCTGGGATGGTTGGCGAGAAGGATGGAACAGGAAGGAATTCAAGAATTTTACCTCGATCGCATACCATCTAGCTGGCTGCAAACAGACGAGGAACGGCGCAAGTATCAGTTTGGAGTTAAGCTGGTTGGCGGGCTGATTTGGGTGCTTTTGGGATTAATTGCCAGCCTAGTCTCCGGGTCGATTTGGGGATTAATTGCCGGCGCTGTTGCTGCGGTAATTAGTGCTTTGTTGCCGGGACTTCCGGGGATTGAAAGTTTTATATTGCACCTTGTACTGTGGTCGAAGGGTTACATTCCTTGGGATTACAGGCGTTTTCTCGATGCTGCGAGCGATCGCTTGTTGCTGCAAAAAACTGGCGATCGGCGTTATCGATTTATTCACGATTTATTGCAAAAACATTTTTCGGAAATCTAAATGCCGGAGCTTGACAAAAACAAATATTTATGATATAAACTGGTCTCCTATAAGGTATGAGTTGGGACTCTTTTAACTAGAGGTATTTAACAAAAAAAAGAAATATAATAAATGGAACTGTGGAGGAACCGTAAATACCCACTAGCCAAATATTTGCCAAGCAAAAGGAAACTCAATGACTGTAAAATTCATTCTGAGCGAATACGTTGACAAAGCAATGGCGGAGGCGATGTATGACAAACTTGAAGATCGTAGCTTTGTTGGGAAAATTCCTGTTTGCAAGGGAGTCATCGCCTTTGGTTCAACTTTAAAGGAGTGTCAAAATGAGTTGCGCTCAACTTTGGAAGACTGGATTTTGCTAGGGTTAAAATTGCAACATCGAATGCCCGTCATTGACAATATTGATTTAAATAGGGAATAGCTTGTCAACTACCACACACTCATCCTAAAAAAAGTTTATGGTATTTTTGCCATCTGAAATAGCTGTTCTGCCGTAAATTCTAATCCCTCAAAAAGTGTATCTGTTAATAGCGTATCTCCCCTATAAGTCTGCAGTGCTGCATCGGGGTAAAAAACTGTAATGCTTCTCGCCTTGCTATCTACTACCCAAACCCGCAATACCTTAGCATCTAAATAATCTCTCGCTTTAGCAGCTAACTGACCGAAAGTTGGTTCTGGTGAAATAATTTCTATGACTAATTCTGGGACTACAGGACAGGCTTCATCTTGATTCCAGTCAGGAGATAAGCGTTCGTAAGAAACATATAAAAGATCGGGTACAGGCACCCAGTCTCGCCCCAGTCTGGTTAATCTTACCGCCCATTCTACACCAATTTCTCCCCGTTCCTCACCCCACTGTTCGAGGATTTTTATTAGGCTTCGGGTGAGGCGAGAATGAAATTTTTTAGGTGACATCTTCGGTACTGCTTGCTCGTCAATAAGTTCGTAGGTAATATCGCCTTCTCCTTCGCCAAGAGCGAAAAACTCTTCCAGAGTTAGTTGAGTTTTTGTCTGGAGCATAATATTCCTCTGCTGTGGGCAGGCAAGTTAGTATTATTTTAACTTCTTAAATATTCATTGACATAATACAAATGTTATGATAAAGATTGGGAAAATCTCAGGTTTTAACTGCCGAATTTGCGATCGCATCCTCATCGACACCCCCAAAAGGTTAATATTCTAGTCTGACCCTCCTGCAATCATTGCTTAATCTCCTATGGCAGAAACCTTACTTTTCAACGCCCTCCGCGAGGCGTTAGACGAAGAAATGGCCCGCGACTCCGCCGTATTCGTACTCGGCGAAGACGTAGGTCAATACGGCGGTTCCTACAAAGTCACCAAAGACCTCTACAACAAATACGGCGAACTTAGAGTGCTCGACACCCCGATCGCCGAAAATAGCTTTACAGGCCTGGCAGTAGGCGCAGCAATGACGGGGCTGCGGCCGGTCATCGAAGGCATGAACATGGGCTTTTTGCTGCTGGCCTTCAACCAAATTTCCAACAACGCCGGAATGCTGCGCTACACATCGGGCGGCAACTTCAAAATGCCAATGGTAATTCGTGGGCCCGGCGGCGTGGGCCGGCAACTCGGCGCCGAACACTCCCAGCGCTTAGAAGCATATTTCCAAGCAGTACCCGGTTTGAAAATAGTCGCCTGTTCGACTCCCTACAACGCCAAAGGACTCTTAAAATCAGCTATCCGCGACGATAACCCCGTTCTGTTTTTCGAGCACGTTCTTCTTTACAACCTCAAAGAAAATTTGCCAGAAACAGAATATTTAGTGCCGCTGGACAAAGCAGAAATTGTGCGATCGGGCAAAGATGTCACAATCGTGACATATTCGAGGATGCGACACCACGTCATGCAAGCCGTCCCCGCCCTGGTAAAAGAAGGTTACGATCCAGAAGTAATCGACCTAATTTCTCTCAAACCCCTGGACATGGAGACCATCGGCGCATCCCTTCGCAAAACTCACAAAGTAATTATTGTAGAGGAGTGCATGAAAACAGGAGGCATTGGTGCCGAACTAATTGCCTCAATCAGCGATCGATTTTTTGACGAACTCGACGCACCAGTTTTGCGCCTGTCTTCACAAGATATTCCCACACCTTACAACGGGAATTTGGAAAGACTGACCATTGTCCAGCCCAATCAAATTGTCGAGGCCGTCCAAAAAATGGTAGCTTTGCGAGTATAAATAGTCATCAGTCATTAGCCATTAGTCATTAGTTATCATTCTTTGGTTGTTCGCTAAAACTAACGATATCTGCCAGCAGGACATTGATGCTAAAACACGGATGCACAGATTGATTATTTCTTCCACCTAACTACTGACTAATGACCAATGACCAATGACTAATGACCAATGACTAATGACTAATAATTAAATATGCAAAAACAACGTTCCCTATTAGCCCTAATTTTTGTTTTAATCATCGCCGCCATTACTGTAATAGTAACAATTCCGACGCGGCTGGGATTAGACTTGCAAGGAGGGTCGCAACTCACAATTCAGGTAAAAACTACCCCCACAATTCCCAAAATTGACCAGGGAATGTTAGAAGCAGTGCGGCGGATTGTCGAAAACCGCGTCAACGGTTTGGGTGTTTCCGAAGCATTAGTCCAAACAGTAGGAGAAGACCAAATTCTCGTGCAGTTGCCCGGAGTAAATGACCCGCAGCAAGCAGAACGAGTTTTGGGCGGCACGGCAAAGCTAGAATTTCTGGAACAACTGCCTGGAACAGAAGCACAATTAGGCATTGAAAGGCAGTTGCAGCAGGAATTGCTGGTCAAACAAGCAGAATTGAAAACTAGCCCGAATGAGGCGGCTATTAAAGAAAATCAGGCTGCTTTGAAAAGAAGCAATGAGGCGATCGCCAAACTCTTCAAAAGCAGCGGCCTCGGCGGCGAAAACCTCAAAGACGCTCAACCTCAACCCTTGGCGGCTGGGAACAACTGGAACGTTGCTCTTGTTTTCGATTCCAAAGGAGGCGAACTATTTGCCCAACTCACTAAAAATTTAGCCGGCACCGGACGCAGTATCGGTATTTTCCTAGACGAAAGAATGATCAGTTCTCCAGTCGTCGGCGTTGAATTTGCCCAAACAGGAATTACTGGTGGGAGTGCCGTAATTCAAGGCAACTTTACAACGCAAGAAGCCAACGATTTAGCAGTGCAATTGCGGGGCGGCGCTTTGCCTGTGCCGGTCGAAATTGTAGAAAACCGCACCATCGGCGCTAGCTTGGGTAAAGACAGCATTCAAAGCAGTATTAACGCAGGTATCGGCGGCTTAGTTTTAGTCTTGATTTTCATGGTTGCCTACTATCGACTCCCCGGCGTAATTGCCAATATTGCGCTGTTAATTTATGCTCTATTAACTTGGGCAGCTTTCGTGCTTTTGGGAGTGACATTGACGCTGCCGGGAATAGCTGGTTTTGTGCTCAGCATCGGGATGGCTGTGGATGCTAACGTGCTGATTTTTGAACGCACGCGGGAAGAGTTGCGGGCGGGGAAATCGCTTTATCGATCGGTAGAATCGGGTTTTTACCGCGCTTTTTCCAGCATTTTAGACGGTAACGTCACAACAGTTATTGCTTGTGCTGCTTTGTTCTGGTTGGGCGCTGGTTTAGTTAAAGGGTTTGCTGTAACTCTGGCATTGGGGGTGGGAGTGAGTATGTTTACGGCGCTCACTTGCAGCCGCACTCTGCTGTTCGTAGTATTGAGCTTTCCAGCATTGCGGAAACCTCAGTGGTTCTGTCCCGGTTTGTCGAAAACTGCTAATAGCTAATGGGTAATTGGTAATTGGTAATTGGTAGTTGGTAATCGCTAAGAGTTGTCAGCTACAAACCGCTAAAAATTAGTTGTAAATTAATTACCAATGCCCAATGCCCAATGCCCCATGCCCAATGCCCAATGCCCAATTCCCAATGCCCAATTCCCAATTCCCGCTAAATTATGAAATTCAGTGTAATCAAACAGCGATCGCTCTGGTGGAGTATTTCCGCCGCTATAATCCTCGCAGGTATAGTGTCGATGGCGATTTCTTGGAGTCGTCCCGACATCCGCGCACCGCTGCGCCCAAGTTTAGATTTTGTCGGCGGCACTCGCCTGCAATTTGAGCTCGACTGCACGAAACCGGAAAATTGTAAACCCATCGATCTTGCTGCTGTCCGTGAAGTCCTGGACACCCAAGGTTTAGGTGGCAGCAGCCTTCAAGTTATCGGCAAAGAACAGCGCGGTTTGTCACTGCGAACAAAAACTTTGGATGTCGAACAGCGGACTAATTTGCAAACAGCTTTGAGCGAAAAGATAGGCACTTTTTCTCCTCAATCTACTCAAATCGATACGGTTGGGCCTACCCTCGGTAAACAATTATTTACTTCGGGATTGTTGGCTTTATTTCTTTCTTTTGCCGGAATTACGGTTTATCTAACATTCCGGTTTCAGTTGGATTATGCCTTTTTTGCTTTCGTTGCTCTATTCCACGACGTGTTGGTTACTCTTGGTGTTTTCTCGTTTTTGGGTTTAGTTCAAGGAGTGGAAGTTGACAGCTTATTTGTGGTCGCTCTCTTGACAATTATCGGTTTTTCTGTTAACGATACAGTCGTAATTTACGATCGCGTGCGCGAAGTAATCAAGCTAAATCCGGGACAGCCAATCAATCAAATTGTCGATGATGCTGTCATGCAGACGCTGGGAAGGTCAATTAACACAACGTTTACCACGCTGCTGACATTGTTTTCAATCTTTTTGTTTGGCGGCGAAACCCTCAAATACTTTGCTTTAGCTTTGATTGTCGGTTTTATTGCTGGTTCGTATTCGAGTATTTTCGTTGCCAGTACGCTGCTAGCTTGGTGGCGCAGTCGCACCGGTCACTCCATCCCCGTCCCCGCAGAAGGAATCAACCAGTCAGAGGAAGTTTAATTGACTGTTGACGGTTAACTGGTGACGGTTAACTGTTGACGGTTAACTGTTGACTGACTAATAATAAATCCTCAATAATCAATAACCAATGACAAATGAGAAATGACTAATAACTAATGACTAATGAAAGCGATGCAAATTTTCAAAGTGAAGTCCAAAGGCTTCACAAACTAACAGTTTACGGCCGCTGGTTAACTGTGATATTGCTGTGGATTAGCGTCGGTTCTTTGAGCATTTGGGGTTTGCGCCGCGAAATCGCTTTGTGGTTAGAACACTTCACTTGGGCGGCAGTGCGCTACGGTTTATCTTTTCATCGCTGGCCGACTCTCGGTTTGGGTTTGTGCTTGGGGATGACTTTAGGAGTGCTAACTTGGCAAAGTCGCAATATGGTGCGAGGATTGCCCCTGCGGGAAAAACAGGGTTTGGAACAACAAGTTCGCCGCATTCGCCAACAGGGGCCGAGTCATCCTTTGTGGAAGTGGGTTTGCAAAGGTTCGCGGTAGCCGACGGGCTTTATTCTTTAGTCTCAAGCGAGAGGAACGAAAGTTTGACAAGAAGCGGTTTCAACCGCCGAGTCCCTAACTTTTATTGCTTCTTCCTTCTTCCTTCTTCTTTCTTCCTTCTTCCTTTTTCTTTCTTCCTTCTTCCTTTTTCTTTCTTCCTTCTTCCTTTTTCTTTCTTCCTTCTTCCTTCTTCCTTCTTCCTTCTTCCTTCTTCCTTCTTCCTTCTTCCTTCTTCTATATCATGCAAAGCGAGGCAAAATCTGTGCTACGGAAGACTGTTGAAGCGGAATTTCGATCGCAAATTCTGCTCCTTTTCCCGGTTCCGAAAAGCACTTCAATGCGCCGCCGTGTTGGTTGACAACAATTTCATAGCTAATCGACAGTCCCAAACCCGTTCCTTGGCCGACCGGCTTAGTAGTAAAGAAAGGGTCAAACAACCGCTTCCGAACATCTTCTGCCATCCCCGGCCCGTTGTCAGAAATTTTAATTATTACCTTTTTTTTCTCAATTAATTCGGTGCGAATCCGAATCACAGGAATCAGGCGGGTAGAGTTAGAAAGTGATAATTGAGTCGTTGTACAAGACTGCTTTGGGTCGCCTAATTGCGACTTTTTAGGGTTGTTTTTATCGACATTTTCGTATGTATTAGACTCAAGAAGAGCGTAAATTGCATTAAGTAAAATATTCATAAATACCTGATTTAGCTGTCCGGGATAGCACTGCACCAGCGGCAAGTCGCTGTATTCTTTGTGAATTTCGATCGCCTCCTGCCCCGGTTTCGCTTTAAGCTGGCTTTGCAACAGCATAATCGTGTTGTTGATACCGTCGTGAATGTTGACCTGCTTCATTTCAGCTTCGTCTAATCTGCAAAAATTCCGCAGCGACAAAACGATGTCGCGCACTCTTTCTGCACCTTGCTGCATGGAATTTAAGACTCTTGGCAAGTCTTCTAGCAAATAATCGAGTTCGATTTTTTCAGCTTCCGCTGCAATTTCCGGTATGAATTCGGAACACTGCTGCCTGTAGATGTTGAGCATCTGCATTAAAGCTTGCGTGTATTCTTTAGCGTGGTGCAAATTGCTGTAGATAAAGCCGATAGGATTGTTGATTTCGTGAGCTACTCCTGCTACTAACTGCCCCAAAGAAGACATTTTTTCTGTTTGAATTAGTTGAGTTTGAGTGCGCTGAAGTTCCAGCAGGGCCAGTTCGAGCTGTTGGGCTTGATGTCTCAATTGCGCTTGCGACTCGCGCATTGCCACGGTTGATAACTCGTGAATTTGCAACTGAGAAAGCAGCAGTTGGTGTACGTCTAAAAGTTTGTAAGTTTCCGGTTCTACTTGTACTACAATTGGTTCGTGGATTAGTTCGGGCGATCGCTCCAAAGACTGCCGCACTGCCGTCACAATTGAGGTTTCGCGATCGAGAACCAACATATCAGTTTTAGTAAAGCGGTAGAGTATGAACAAAGGCTGTTGAGAAAATAACTCCAAGCTGTAGGGGCGGCTCATGTGTTCAAAATAACGCCGCCGCGAAATCATCCCTATAAACTTTCCTTGCTGAGTGATGATGATGCCCGGAACTAAAGGGTTTGCTTGAAAAATTTTAGCAACTTCGTCCCCCGGACACTCAGATTCTAGGAGAAAGTCGTACAGGGTTAATTCCTGTAGAGTCGATCGCAAACCAAGCGGCGATTTTAGGGGACTCAACCCGTCAGTTTCATACACTGCTCCCTCCTTTGGTAATTGGCAGTTGCGGTTGGCTGCTGGAGTCTTGCCTACTATTTAGACGGCATTTTCAACTCTTTTTATAGCTTAGTTATCAACTTCCCTCTGCTCCCTGGAATCCCGTTAATTCAGCAGGATTTTTTTGTCTTAAATCGTGCTGGTGTCCCCCGAAACGATATTGCAGGTTAGATTGATTTAACAGCAGACACCCCTTTGAAACTTGACTATGTAGTAAATTTTATATATCCAAGATTTGGCTAATCCGAATATAACAGTCATAACTATTTTTAATGTTTGATGACATTAACTTGGTTCAGATGGATAGACATCTGCGACCTGTGGCAGTACATTTCGTATTACCCCTTGCGTAAAATTATATTACAATAAGACAAGAATAGCGACAAATCGGCCGCCGATCGCCCGATTTTAAAATTCAGGCCAAACAGGTTTCCGGCAATTGCCAATTAATCTCAATTGTCAGTTTTTTTGCACAAATGCCGATCGCACTCAACCCGAAGATTGTATTGTAGGTAGTCTCCGAGCCAGGGACAGCCGATGGCGAGCAATTTGTCAAGTTCGGCAGCTTATACTTTAGCCGCATCGACACTCCAAAGTTTCACCGACGAAATTTTTCCCGGCAGATGCTAAAGTTGTGCGATCGCAACTAAAACTCACATTCCACACATCCCCTTAACCTGCCTTAAAAGTTTCCACAAAAGTACCGTCGGGGCACCAACTTGAAATTCAAATTCTGTCGCTGGCAAATCGGAGACGGAGAATCAAGAGGAAGCAGAAATAAATAATTCTATTGTACCCGAATTTTCCCCAACTTCAACTTCAATTTGACGAAATTGGTTTGGTTGCGGTAATATTTCGATCATTATTATTTCTCCTCCCCCTTGAGTTTAGGCAATTCTCATTAGAAACTCTAAGATGTTGATTTGAGGAACATCGGGGGGTGGGGTTTGCTTGGGCGATCGCACTGAGCTAAATTGAAATGACATTGGAGGAAAGTAAGCGACGGTTTCCATGTGCGGTTTCCCGAACTAGAGGTGGTAATTCTATACACGGCGGGGCGATCGTACTTTCAGTACAATGTCAGTATTTCAACCTGTACATTTGTTGAGTCTGAGTCTCTGAGAGTGTGAAAGTCGCTTTTATCCTTTGGCTGTCTGGATAGAAGGTTTTTCAAGGGTGGGGCGGTGCGAGGGCCAGAAGCAGACAGTTAACCAAACGGCACAAGGGAAGTCGGCCGCTAACGCCCACTGAGGAAGGAGTTTAGAATCTCACCGTCAAATCTCAATAGAGAAAAGCACCATAGCACCCCCAGCAATATCACCCAAAAGAATGATTGATTCAAAAAAAGTTGCGTGTTATATTTCAATATAATTCTATACAAAAATACTTTTACCTAAAAGGAGAACAAAAAATGGACACACCTACAGAACGCCTACAAGAACCAGTCGGGACAAGAGAACTCGAATCAATACCTGTATCTGACAAAGTTTCGGCCGACAAAATTAGTGAAGTTAATTTTGAAACGACTCCTTTAGAAACCCCTACTTATACTCAGGAAAAAGTTAGCGTCGAGGAGTTGAAGATTAACGGGGACGATTTGGTTGCTAAAGTTAAAGAACTGATTCACGAAGGAAATATCCGCCGCATCATTATCAAAAATGAAGAGGGACGGATTTTGGTAGAAGTTCCTCTGACGGTGGGAGTAGTCGGTGGAGTCATCGGTGCGGCCTTGTTTCCAGTCATTGCAGCAATAGGAGCGATAGGTGCATTAGTCGCTCACCTTACCATCATCATTGAAAGAACCGAGTAAAAAAACTCAGTTGTTAGTAAGGCTCCTGTCCGGTTAATATCCCGTAATCAAGCTTGTTGGTAGTGAGTACGACTATCATCTATTGATAAGCTGTTCAGCATTTAAATAGAATGTCAACAAACAATTCGCCGTCTTGTGGGGAGTAGGGGTTGGGCCAGAAAGCCCGCCCTGAATATGCAATTTAAATGCGTGACACCTTAGATGAGAAAAAACTTGTCTTTACTACTAAAAACTTAATTGTGGTTATCTAACCGGACTTGAACAAATTTCAAGCACAAACTGGCTTTATAAATATAGCAAGCCTTGCAGGAGTCGTAAAATTTTTACGACTCCTGCAAGGCTTGCTATATGCTTGCACAGCAAGCATTATAAATAACTCATTTAGCGGGTATTCTTTGTTGAAGTCCGGCTAATCCTATTCCTTTGGAGACTTGGGCAATCACTCTGGGGGTAGAGCCTGGTTAATATATTGGCGAGTTAGATTCGATACAAATGAAGGAAAAACCAAAAGTTCTCTAAACTCCCGAAGCAGAAAGCTGTTAAGCATTTAAACTGGGTATGAGCAAAACGCCAAATGCTTACACATGAATCTTGCCTGAATCTTGACAGTGAATCGAAGTAAGTGATTTAAATGCTGAACAGCTTAGCTCAAGTTTTCCAACCAGAGCATCTCCTACAGACAAATATTTTTTGAATAGTTGTGGCGAAGATAATTATGAAACCTAACGAAGAAAATAGCTCTAGCCGTGAAATTCATCAAGAAGTTCACACAGATGCAAGTAACGGTCACGTCAGTACAACGCGAACCACTACAAGTGTTCCGAGTACAACTGCGAAGGCTTCTAAAGAAGCAGCTCATCACCAAGGTTATGTACAGGGTCAAATGGCGGAAAACCACCGCCAACTTGGAGTCCAAGAAGTCCGCGATAATGAGAATGCTGGTCGCGGGTTACTGTTAGGAATTCTTCTTGCTTCTTTGGCAGGTTTAGTTCTGGGCAGTGTATATTACTTCAATCGGAGCGA
Organism: Microcoleus sp. T3_B1; assembly: GCF_036700445.1. NCBI lineage: Bacteria > Bacillati > Cyanobacteriota > Cyanophyceae > Oscillatoriales > Microcoleaceae > Microcoleus > Microcoleus sp. T3_B1. The sequence continues at coordinate 7,183 of NZ_JAUBOX010000031.1, read as the reverse complement.
GGAGGCTCCTACTCCTGCTTCTGCTCCTGTGATTGTTGTACCGAAAGCGAATCAACCTTCAGCAACACCTGCTCCGACTCGGACTATAGAGAGAGAAAAAACGATCATTCAAAAGATTGTTCCGGTTCCGGTTCAACCATCTCCAGCTCAAAAGGCTACGCCGAGTCCTCAACCAAGTCCAGCTCAAAAGGCAACTCCGGCTCCTCAACCAAGTCCGGCTCCCAATATCAATATTACAATTCCAAATTCACAGCAGCAAGATGCACCCGCTCAGCAAGCAGCGCCGTCTCCATCTTCGCCGTCAAATAATACCAATACTACGGTTCCGAATCCGCAGGATGAGCCAGCTTCCACTCCGCCAACTGCAGCACCTGAGAGTTCAGCTACTCCTTCTCCAACTCAAGATGAGGGCGCTCCTGGAGCAGGTACCAGCGGCGAAACTAATACCGAAAGCCGGAGCGAGTCTAATCCTACGGATACGGCTGTACCTGAAAGCAACTCCGGCGCAGAGGGTGCGACTGGTTCACCGCAATAGAAGTTGGATGTCGAATTAGTCCGCCTGGGGTTCCAACCCCAGACTCATAGCTAAAGTCCTTTAAAGCTGATATCTGGCACCAGTCTCAAGAACAGGCTTTTCGGCCTGTTCCACAAAGAGTAGATTTTATTGTGGAACAGGCATCTTGCGTCTCAAGAACAGGCTTTTCGGCCTGTTCCACAAAGAGTAGATTTTCTTGTGGGGTGGGCTTCTAGCCCGCCCAAAAAAGGATTATTGAGAATGGTGCAACATATTAGTTAAAGAGGACTTTTTTTTAGGGTTTAAAGTGAAATCTTGCACCATTATCAATAAGCCTGCTATAGGCGGAATCTCCTGCCCAAACCCTACTCCCCACAAGAAAACTCATTCTTTGTGAAACAGGCGCGAAAGCCTGTTAAGCGAGAATGGTGCAACATCTCAGACTAACCGGACATTGTGGCTGAACTCAAGAAACCTGGTTTCTGCGGTGGAAAACGTTTTAAGAGTGTGCCAACCTATCCTAAGAAACAGTTTGGTGAACTAATTTAACTTTCCCTAAAGCCGTCTTCCTGCTGTCAAAGAGTTTCATCACGCCGGAGGTGATGGTCTCGATGACATCGGGAGCGCAGTAAGAGAGAAACTCTTCCGAAGAAGTAGGATCTGCAAAAAACTCTTGAGCTTTCTTCAAAAAGTTTTCTGTTTCAGCAAAGCCGATAGATTTGATAATAAACGTAGAAACCGGGGAGTTTTTAATATCATAGCGCGATTCTTGATTGCGTCCTATTTCTAGCAGGTCTAACACTTCTCTTTGCAACTGACTGTCTAAGGGGTAGGCGCTCTGTCTGTTGGGCAAGTAATCCTCCAAAACCGAGGTTTTAAATCCTGGTGTACGCAATTCTCCCATCATAGTTGAAAGCGGAATATCGCGCCCCAAACGGTAGGAAAGAGCTTCTAAAATGGCGATAGTAATTAGCTTGACCCCCAGATAAAGTTTAGCAACTTCGATATTTTTGCGAGTTCTAGCAATCAGGTTAGCGTAGGTTGCATCGTCCGGCTCTTGCATAAACTGCTGGAAAACCAGTTCGGGTTTGAGGAAGTTCAAAAATCCTTCCATTTTTTGCAGAGACCTGCGATATCCGGCAACAGTATAGGAATTAACATTGGTCAATTCGTGGTTGGTTTCTGGCATCAAATTCCAGGTATTGTCTAAAAAATTAGAGGAATTGGGAGAGGCAAAATTCTCTACATCCCGATTGGCTAACCTGACAGCACGCTTGACAATTTCTACGATTTGGGCATCGCTCCATCCCAAGTTAAAATCGCGGTTCGCACTTACCAAACGCTGGTGCAAAAGTTCGATCGCGCTCAAACCGCTGGGCGAAACGGGACGAAAAGGGATAGTAGCTTCGATGCAAGCGGCGATTTCGGCGATCGTACTAGCTGGCAAAAAAGGCTCCAAAGATTTGGCAGCAATAACGGCACTCAAAAATTCGTTTTGGCCGCCAAACGGAGAGAGAGTCTTGCCGGGAATAAACCCAAATACTGAGGCCACTAGGTGATACATGGCATCGTCGGGCAGTTCGGTTTCATTTCTAATAACTAACTGCGATCGCACCTCTTTGACAAAAGGACAAAGGGCGCTGCTAATATTGAAACTAACGCCCTGATCGACTTGCACGTACACGAGGTCGTGAAACAACGCAGCCAGCACCTCGATCGGATCGACTGACCCCCCGACCTCAAAAATGTGTTCCGACGTGTGAAAGTAGCGCCAAGGCCCTCTCATCGTTTGAATAATTAGCTCAGCTATCTGCTCCAGCTTTGGAATGTCTACTCGACCTCCCAATTGCTCGATCGAGCTTACCAAGCAATCCAAGCACCGTTTTTGTTCTGCCAAAAGCTCCATTTACACACCTCCAGTGCATTCCCTGATTGTCTTGCGCTTGATTGAATGGTATCAAAACGCGCTGCGATCGTGCCATAATTCGTCACTCAAAAATTTCAAATTTTAGGGTGAAACAGAGAGAGGGGGCGAGAGAAAGAGGAAGAGCGAGGAAGAGCGAGGGAGAGCGAGGGAGAGAGAGAGCGAGAAATTAAATATTAAAAATTCTGCCGTTGTGGATCTTCGGGCAACTTGGGCGATCGGTATCATAAATTACAGTAAAAATGACAAAAAGTGGGTAAAAACTTGATGAATTTTTGATGAAATTATGAGGAATTTTTGACAAAAGCTGTGGGTGGGTGGCATTGACACCAGCTTCAAGCTGCAGTGGTCTAAATACTGCGTGTAGCCTCAGAATAAGATTCCTAGACGTGCTGATAAACCTCTTGATATTTGCGCTGATACACTTGAGTTGATTAGCTTTCGGGCAGTTGGTCTAAAGCTTCCTATCGCCACTTTAACTGCTGCCTTGGTTTGCTGTCGCATCCCCAATCTAACACTAACAGAACTTACACAAGTGTCACCAGTGATCCGGGCACTATGCAGCACAAAATCCGACAATAAACATGGGAAAATCGGGGCGTTTCAGTGGCTCAATTAAATAATTGGACAACATCAATCCAGCTTAAATACCCCCTTAATCCCTCAGTCCCCCTCGGCTGGGACTTTGTATGTTTAGAAGCGATTTAAATCGCCGAATCAACTGTTATATTCCCAACTTCTTTAAGAAGTCGGGTATCGGGGTCTTGTGTGTTTTGAGCCGTTGCTGACCAAGAATTTCAAAGGTGGTACCCCCCACGTGATTTATCCGTGGAATCAATCCAAAATCGAAAATCGAAAATCCTCAAGAAAGAGCATTTATCCGTGGGGTCGCCTCTAAAATCTAAAATCTAAAATCTAAAATCGATTGACTTACTGCATCCGATCGATCGTCCGATACTGCACCGCCTCCGCCACATGATTCGTTTTCAAGCTTTCATCCCCCGACAAATCAGCAATAGTTCTAGCAACCTTCAAAATGCGATCGCTCCCCCTCGCCGACAGCCCCAACTTCCGAATCGCCATCTCCAATAAATTCCGAGAAGCATCATCCAACTGACACCATGTGTTAATGTGACTGCTTTGCATCTGGGCATTACAGCGCAAACTAGATTCCGACTGAAAACGGCGAGTTGCGAGTTCTCGCGCCCGCTGCACCCTCACCCGCACCGGTTCCGACTCCTCCCCCGTCGGCTGTCGCGTAATTTCCTCGGGTTTCAAACGATTTACGGCCACTTGCAAATCAATCCGATCCATCAAAGGCCCCGAAAGTTTTGCCCAATATTGCTCCCTCTTTTGCGGCGAACAAGTACACTGTTGAATCGAATCGCCGTAATAACCGCAAGCGCAAGGATTCGTACTAGCAACTAAAGTGAATTGCGCCGGAAACATCACCGATTGTCTAGTTCGAGAAATCGTCACATAACCATCTTCCAGCGGTTGTCGCAAAAACTCCAAAACATCTCTTTTAAACTCAGTTAATTCATCCAAAAAAAGAATGCCGCGATGTGCTAAAGAAATTTCACCCGGACGCGGAAAACTGCCGCCACCTACCAAAGAAGGCCCAGATGCCGAATGGTGAGGACTGCGAAAAGGTCGATCGCCCACCAAGCTTCCCTTATCCTTCAACAACCCAGCCACCGAATGAATCTGAGTCACATCCAAAGCTTCATCAAAAGTCAGCGGCGGCAAAATACCCGGCAAACGCCTCGCCAACATAGTCTTACCGCTCCCTGGCGGCCCCACAAAAATTAAATTGTGTCCCCCCGCCGCCGCAATTTCCAAAGCCCGCCGCGCGTGAATTTGCCCCTTTACATCCTTTAAATCAAGGCCAGAAAACCGCGTTTTAGCTAATTCTTCTCGACCGTTTACTTCTACAGGCGAATAAACTTCAGGATTGTTCAAAAAATCAGTAACTGCAAAAATATTCTCAAAACCATAAACAGATATTCCGTGCACCAAAGCCGCTTCTTGCGCGTTACCAGCCGGTACAACCAACCCCGAAATACCCATTTTTTGAGCAGCAGCGGCGATCGGCAAAACCCCAGCCACAGGCCGTAAACTCCCATCTAAAGAAAGTTCCCCTAAAAACAAATAATCTCCCAAAAGTTGACCGCTGACTTGTTCGGATGCTGCTAAAATGCCAATGGCGATCGGCAAATCAAAACTCGGCCCCTCCTTCCGCAAATCCGCCGGAGTCAAATTAATCACAATACTCCGCATCGGAAAAGCATATCCAGAATTTTTTAGCGTAGCCTTAACCCTTTCTTTAGCTTCTTGCACCGCAGAATCGGGCAACCCCACAACGACGATTTTCGGTAGCCCCCCTGACACATCAGCCTCAACACCCACCTTTACCGCGTCAATTCCAACGATCGATGCACTCCAAACCCTAGCAAGCATTTTTCTTTATCCTTAATTTGCCTGTCCTTGATTCATCATCTATTATGATTAACAATGACTAATGAATATCGGGAGAGGCAAGAAAACTTTTCCTTGCCTCTTCTTTTTCTCCTCTTCCCTCTCTCCTGCTGCCTCTTCCCTCTTCCCACTTCCCCTTCTCCCTTCCCACTTGGGCCTTCCCTCTTCCCACTTCCCACTTGGGCCTTCTTCCCTCTTCCCCCTTCCGCCTTCTTCCTTCTTCCTTCTTCCTTCTTCCTTCGTTCGTTAACACCCATGACAACTCAAGAAACGCTTTTCAGCAAAATCATCCGCAAAGAGATTCCCGCAGACATCGTTTATGAAGACGACTTGGCCCTCGCGTTCAGAGATATCCATCCGCAAGCACCCGTCCACATCCTCGTCATTCCCAAACAGCCTATTGCCAAATTAGCCGATGCCGAATCGGGAGATCATGCTCTCATGGGACACTTGCTGCTGACTGTCAAACGGGTAGCAGAACAACTCGGACTTAGCAACGGCTATCGCGTCGTCATTAATAGCGGCAGCGACGGCGGTCAAACTGTAGACCACCTGCACCTTCACATTCTCGGCGGACGGCAGATGAAGTGGCCCCCAGGCTAAAGCCTAATTTTTACGCAGAAATTGCGGACTCATCCTCAGAAATCCGGTTGATTTCTATTGCCCAGCGCTTCAGAAACCGGGTTTCTTTTTTCGTCAATAAACCGGGTTGATTGGCTCTTATTGAGAATGGAGCCCGATCGCACTTGAAACCAGGTTTTCACTATTCTCCCGATAAAATTTCCCCTCGCAGAATCCACCGGGTATTTGTGAATAAATATTAAAAATCATCTCTTCACGACCTAATTAACAGATATTTAAAGACAAAGAGAATCGACCTGAACAAAAAACAATGCTCGAACTGCTGAACCAAGCTACAGCCAATAGATTCAGTTATTCAGGTCGCTGTATTTAACCCGTTTTGCTTGTAATATTACTTTGTAAAAAACTATAAATATTTACCAAGAATCCAATTTTTGTAAATGTTTGTAAAATATTTAAATTGTCAGCAGTAATCCCTTGGCAAACTTTAGTGAATGGTGTTACTAATATAAGCGTGGGGCATCCCCACAACGAACCTTGAAAATTCAATTAAGCAATCATAAACCAAGTCAGTAACTCAGGGCTAAAGCCACTGAGCTTGTAAGAGAAATCAAGCAAGCTGTATTGACCAGCCTAAGTCTTCACTGACTACGTTATTGGGGTCATAACACCGGAAAATGCGACGCTAGTTTTCCGCTCTGTTGTTTACAGTTAAACAGCCTTAAAGTCACTCTCGACAGTGCTGTAAGCGTGACAAGCCCCGATAACCTTGGCGAAGCGAACATTACCCCGAAAAGGAGATTGAGGCAACCATACCTCACCGGAGAGGCAACCATACCTCTCCAACCCCGCAAGGGATTCAAGGCGGTTGAAACCGCCGAGTCGTTTCCCACTTACCGAAAGTTTCTTATGACAACAACCGTACAGCGTCGCGAAAACGCCAACGTTTGGGAGCAGTTTTGCAACTGGGTAACTAGCACGGAAAACCGGATTTACATCGGTTGGTTCGGCGTCTTGATGATTCCTACCTTGCTGAGTGCCACCATCTGCTACATCATCGCCTTCATCGCTGCTCCTCCTGTGGACATCGACGGCATCCGCGAACCAGTTGCTGGTTCCTTGATGTACGGCAACAACATCATTAGTGGTGCTGTTGTTCCTTCATCGAATGCGATCGGGCTTCACTTCTATCCCATCTGGGAAGCAGCTTCCCTCGATGAGTGGTTGTACAACGGCGGCCCCTACCAATTGGTAGTATTTCACTTCCTGATTGGCATTTTCTGCTACATGGGTCGTGAATGGGAATTGTCCTACCGCTTAGGTATGCGTCCTTGGATCTGCGTCGCTTACTCTGCACCAGTTGCAGCAGCCACCGCAGTATTCTTGATCTACCCGATCGGACAAGGCAGCTTTTCTGACGGTATGCCCTTGGGTATCTCCGGCACATTCAACTTTATGATCGTGTTCCAAGCCGAGCACAACATCCTGATGCACCCCTTCCATATGTTGGGAGTTGCTGGTGTCTTCGGCGGTGCTCTGTTCTCCGCCATGCACGGTTCCTTGGTAACATCTTCTTTGGTTCGCGAAACAACCGAAACTGAATCTTTGAACTACGGTTACAAATTCGGTCAAGAAGAAGAAACCTACAACATCGTTGCAGCCCACGGCTACTTCGGTCGTTTGAT